>CATLBO010000170.1 GCA_949879025.1 uncultured Hungatella sp.
TCATGGCAGAGAAAAAAGAGTGCTATGAGGAATATAAGGCGGCGCGGAAAGAAATGGTAGATTACCAGACGGCGAAGCATAATGTTGATATTATTTTAGGTCTGGAACCGCAGGAAGCAGAGAAGAAAAAAGAAACGGAGCGCTGACAGTAAAAAAAGAGGAAAACCGGAGGGGATTGCCCTTTTGGTTTCCTCTTTTTTTATTGCTCTTTTTCAGGAAATGGCGGCTGCGGGGAATGGTATCATTTTTCGGAAGGCTGGGAATTTAGCATTGCCTCCGCTTTATTTGCGCATTCATGCTCCCGCTTCCACAATTCTTCATTTATTTCTATGCTCTTGCCCCAGGAAAGGAGCGTTATAAAGAGGGCAGTCCGTAAATCTTCTTCGGGAATCTGTGCGACAGCAGACATAAGTTCATCACGGTCGGTTATCCCGGATAACGATTTGAAATCTTCATAAGTGAACATGTATTTTCCTCCCATGTATGATAGGTTTTATTATAATGGCGGGCTGGGAAAAAGCAATAAACCGCAGGCTTGATTCTGCCTGTGCCATAAAGGGAAACACAAGTTTTTCCTTCCTGCGCGGAGGTGCAGGAATCAGCGACCGTATGGGAGCAGACTCAGGCTGTGTATGAGTAGAAAGCCACGCCGTAAGGCGTGTTCGCAAAATAAGCGGGAGCGCATTTTGCCGGGGATTGGGGTGTCCCCAACAAGCATAGCGAGGCACCGTAAGGGGCCGGAGCGGGGATAGCGATATTCGTAAAGAATATCGTTATCCATTGCTTGCCACTGCAATTTAACAGGGGATTACAAAAGTAGCAAGATTATACCATGTTATAAAATTTTACAAAAAAATTCAGCGCATCACTTATATCTTTATCATCCGGATGCCCTTTTGCGATACCGCCGACTAATTTAAACGGGCCAAAGGTATCGAAGCCGAGACAACCGTAGCTTCCCACGATTTGTGCTTTTTTTGTTTCTGTAATCTGCCTGATGGCATCCGTGTATGAATTTCGTTTCATACCGCAGGTATAAAGAAAAAATACCTTTTTGCCCAAAGGCAGATTTTTTTCTGCGCTGTCTAAAATGTCTTTGTGGAATTTCTGGTAGTAGATGCCGGAAGCAAATCCGATCAGGTCATAATCCGACCAGTTCAAATTGGAGTTTTCAGATGCATTCAGCAGAGTGACATCCCCCTGTCCGGCAATCGCATCTACCAATTTTTTTGTATTGCCATGGTGTTCTGAATGGTAAACAATCAATACTTTCATGATATGCATACGCTCCTTTTTTCTTTTATGAGTAGGAAATTTCAATAGAAAACTCTTTTCCATCTGTTACAGGTGTGACGGATAATATTTTGTTGCCTTCATTTTCCAAAGCAAGCACGGCATGTCGGGCAGCAATGCCCACATCAATTTTATTCAGCTTGTTTTTCAGAATAATGCGTTTCATGCCATGTCCGGCATCATGGATGATTATTTTCCCATTCTGGAAATCCAGTTTCCACGGCTGTGAGTTCAGAGAGGATGGAGCCAGACGGACAGCCTGAGTAATGGGATTATCATGCCTGCTGATCTCACTGGCTGCGATTCGCTTAAATTCATCCGGGCCTTTTCGCATGGGAACATCCGTACTGCCAATGGCAAGGGCAATACAGAAACGCTCTGATTCTTTTTTGGGCTTTATGTTCATAAACCACCCGCAGCCGAAACCCATGCTCTGGACATACAGGTCAACCTTTTGCAGTACAAAGCCAACATTGGCATAAGCGGATGGAGAACTGTCGCAAAAGGCAAGTAAATAATGGGATGCGCCCTGATTGGCGGAAACTTCTGGAGCCGGGAGAAGTTTAAAATCAGCGTGCTGCCCGGTAAGCTGTTCCGCTCCGGAGGCACAGGCAAGGATATGGTCTAAATGGTCTTTTGGAACAGGTGAGTCCAGATAATTTCGTACCTGTCTGCGAGTGAAGATTGTTTCATAGAGTGTCATAGTGTTTTCCTCCTGAAAAGGTGTTTTTGTTTCACAGAGCGAATACCGCTGCGAACAGGAAATAAAGTAACGGTTGATGAATCATGTATAAACCGAGGGAATGCCGGCCAAACCATTCCAGTGTCTTTACCTTGCTGCTTTCTAAATGCGAGAGCAGGTTATAGTGTGCAAAAAACCGATGCGTAAAATATCCGGCAGTATATAGGAAAACCCACGGCAGAAGCGAAAAATAATCTGTTGAATGAAAGCCAGGCATGGGAAATCCCAGGTAAGTGGATACAAAATTATGATACCAGTTATCCGGCAACGGAAACAGATTCCAGTTGGCGAAACCGAGATAACCCTGATTGATATTCTTCGTGAGAAGAAATAGGGTAATGCTGAAAATCAATCCATGTAGCGGTCTGCATTTTTGTAAAACCTTTTCTGCCGGAATCATCAGAAGCATACAGGAACCAATCAGGGTAAGGACACCGAAACGAACCCTGTTTTGCGGCAATGCAATCAGCGTAGTTACCACAATCAAAAATCCCAAACTAAAGATAATAATGCCTCTTTTCAGCTTTTTCTTTCCCAATGGTTCGCAGAAACCGGAAAGGAAAATAAAAGTCCAGCAGATACATTGCTGCCAGATATAAGCGCCTTCTGACTGATACCATTGCAGATTGATATCGAAAAGGTAAACCAAATCCCATACCGCATGGTATGTTATCATGTTCAGGAGTGCCAATCCCCGTATTCCGTCTAAGGCATAATATCTTGTGGCTGTCATACGTCATATCCCTTCGTATTCAACGCCAGAGGAAGGGATACCGTAAATGTCGTGCCTTTCCCCTCTTTACTGGAGACAGAAATATCCCCGCCATGCAGATTGACAATCCGCTTTGCAAGTGCCAGGCCCAGGCCGTTTCCCTGGGAGGAGCGCGAAAGGTCACCCTGATAGAATTTTTCAAACACCCGCCGCATGATATCCTCGCTCATGCCGATTCCGTTATCTGTGATACTGGTTATCAATGAGCCGTTTTCCCTGCGGAGCAGGATGTGGATGATTCCATGTTCAGGGGAGAACTTAATGGCATTGCTTAAAATATTCTGCCACACATGGGCGAGCAGGTCTTTATTGCCATAGTAATCTACAGCATCCAGATCAATTTCAAGTTCCAGTTTTTTCTCCGTCCAGCCGTCTTCCAGAAGGAGAAGGATTTCCCGGAGCTGTTCATCCAGACAAAAGGATTCCTTTTTTATGCCGATTTCCTGATTATCCAGACGGGATAAAAGTAAGATATTGCTTGTCAGCGTGGAAAGGCGTCTGGTATTATACAGGATTTTTTTCGTGTAACCCTGGCGTTTTTCCTCGCTTAAATCTTTTTTCTGCAGCAGAGTGGCATAGCCTTCAATGGCGGACAGCGGTGTCTTGAATTCGTGGGAGACATTTTCCACAAAATCCGTGCGGAGGATTTCTGTCCCGGCCAGTTCCTTCGTCATCAGATTAAAATTGTGTGCCATATCCCGCAGCTCTTTGATTTTGATATTTTCATCCAGGGACACGTCGAAATTGCCCCTTGCCACTTCCTGGGCTGCATTGCTCATGGCAATGATTGCCGTGAGGGGATGCCTGCCGGCATAATTGGAGATAATGGTGCCGACAAGAACGCTGACGAGGGCTATAACGAAAAATACAATTCCTCGGTTCTGCCTGACTAATATGCCGGTTCGGATCAGCAGTAAGGTAAGCAGAGCTGAAAAAATGATGGTAAGCGTCAACGTCAGGAAAGTTAAAAGGGAAAACATGACCGAGAGCCGTTTCGGACATTTCTTCCACTTTTTTGTCTGACGGAGCTGTATTGGTTCAGAAGATTTTTGATTATCCATGTTTGTCCACCACCTTATATCCCAGACCACGAACTGTGACAATTTCAAAGTCTGCATTATTTTTGAACCGTTCTCGCAGACGGCTGATATGGACATCCAGTGTGTGGGAATCCGCTTCACTGTCCGGTCCCCAAACATCATCCATGATCTGCCGTCTGGTAAAGATACGGTTGGGAGAGGTGATCAGCTTATATAATAGGTAAAACTCTTTCTGCGGCAGTTCGGTGGTTTCTCCGTGTGAGGAAATTGTCAGGGTGTCACAATTAAATTCTGTTTCACCAAATTTGCTTTTACGTTGGCTGGCAAGCTGGCTGCGGCGCAGCAGGGCTTCCACCCGCCAGACCATTTCATTCACATCAATGGGCTTTACCATATAATCATCCGTACCCAGTCGGAATCCCTCGCGTTTGTCGGTGGCACTTTCTTTGGCCGTGATAATCAGGATCGGCATGGTATATCCTGATTCCCGCAATGCTTTGGTAAGTTCAAAACCATCCATACGCGGCATCATAATGTCGGAAATAACCAGATCGATATAAGTGTTATCCAAAATGTCAAAGGCGGATAGTCCATCATCCGCAGAGACAGCCTTATATCCATTATCCGTAAGAACAGTACAGAAAAGGTCGCGCAGTTCCTTATCATCTTCTACAACTAAAATCTGAAACATCTTTAGCACCTCCGCTATTAGTATAGCTTATGAGCAGGCAGCGATAAAGCGGTTTGCTGCTTATCTAATAAAAATTTTATGATTTTTCCTCTGCTCTACCGTAAGCCTTCCATTCAATGGCGATGCCTGTTGTATCCGGACCTACATGGGAGGAAACAATCAGGTTTAAGTCTGCTTCACAGTCGATTGAAACAAAAGACTTGCATTTGTTGAACATGTCCGTATTGCCCACATAGATAGCACCGAGCCGGGAAGTTTCTTTAGACTGAGCGATATTTCTGATATTGCGTAAGGCATGGTTCATTCCACGGTTTTTCCTGTATGGTTCAATACGTCCGTTTTTCATAGTCAGAATCAGCTTGATATCAAGAATGTCGCCAATCTTTCCTACAGCCTCGGAGACACGCCCTCCCTGCACCAGATACTTGAAATTATCTACGACAAAATAAACATCGATTCGGTGGACTCTTTTTTTGATTTCTTCACTGGTCTCCTGTAATGTTTTTCCCTGCTTTTTCATTTCCAGGGCATCCATGCACAAAAAACCGCTTGCAAGGGTGGCGCTCAGGGAATCGATGACTTCAATGCTTCGGGCAGGATACATACCTTTTAGATAGAGCGCAACCATGTATATCGTATCGTAGGAACCGCTTAACCCGGAGGAAACGGTGATGCACAGGATGTCCTTTCCGTCTTTCAGGGCATCCTCAAACTTCTCACGTACTAAGGCAGGGTTGACACCGGAAGTATAGGCTCTCCGGGTGCGGAGCTGTTCAAAAAATTCACTGCGGGAAAGAATGCGCTCATCTCCATAGATCATGCTCTCATCGAAATAATAGTATTGGGGCAATAGGATGACTTCTTTGTCATAGGGGGATGGGAGGTCTACGTCGCCATCTGTAAAGATCAAAAATTCTTTCATGGGTTCGCCTTTCTTAAAAACGGGTGCTGCCCGTTTTGCGTATATAA
>CATLBO010000171.1 GCA_949879025.1 uncultured Hungatella sp.
GAGGAAGGATCAGGTAACCCGTATTTTCGCAAAAGAAATCCGTAGGATTTTACAGCAGATAGATACGGATTTCAACAAGATACAGGAGATACGGCTTCGGGCAGAGGCGCCTCTGCTTCTGCTTTATGAAAACAGGGAGTATTATTTGTCCAGCAAAGGGGATTTAAGGACTACGGATAAAGAAGCCCATGTGGTCAGCAGGGACGAGCTGCGGGAAACCATGGAATATATCAGCAGATATTCTCTTTATGCTTTTGAGGAAGAACTGCGGCAGGGGTTTATTACCATACAGGGAGGACACCGCATCGGAGTGGCGGGGAAAACCGTGGTGGAAGGCCAGAGCGTAAAATCAATGAAATACATATCTTTTATTAATGTGCGGCTGGCCCATCAGATTCCCGGGTGCGCAGATCTGGTAATGCCTTATATGTATGACCGGGGACAGGTGCAGCATACTCTTATTGTATCGCCTCCCAGGTGTGGAAAAACGACTTTGCTGCGGGACATTATCCGCCAGTTGTCCATGGGAAGCCAGGGAAACGACGGAGTCAATGTAGGCGTGGTGGATGAGCGCTCAGAGATAGGGGCCTGTTATCAGGGAATACCGCAGAATGATTTGGGAATTCGAACCGATATTCTGGACTGCTGTCCGAAAGCCAAAGGAATGATGATGCTGATACGGACCATGTCCCCTCAAGTCATAGCTGTGGATGAAATCGGAAGCCAGGAGGACATGGAGGCAGTGGAGTATGTGATGAACTGCGGATGCAAGCTGATAGCCACAGTTCACGGGACATCTGCAGATGATATCAGGCAGAAGCCAATGCTGCAGAGAATAGTGCAGCATCGGCTGTTTGAACGGTATATTATTTTGAATAACCGCAAATATGTGGGATGCATTGAAGAAATTTTTGATTCTTGCGGAATCAGGCTGTATGGTGGGGAAGGGGTGACTTATGGTACTTAAATTAACAGGAAGCCTTTTGGTAACCTGCTCCTGCGGGGCATTGGGGCTGTGGAAGGCAGGCCAGTGGAAAGAGCACCTTAAAATGCTGGAACAGCTGCGGAAAATGATTATACTGCTGAAAGGAGAAATCCTTTATGCTCATGCGCCTTTGGGAGAGGCGTTTGGTAATGTGGGAAGGAAGTCAGAAGGGATTTTGGGGAAACTGTTTCTTGCAGTGGAGGAAAGGATCGAACAGCAGCAGGGGGAAGTGTTTTACATTATCTGGCAGGAGGAAGTGGACAGAAAGGGGAAGGATATGCTTTTGTCAGAAAGAGAACAACAGGAATTGACTGCATTCGGGAAACACTTGGGGTATCTGGACTTAGAAATGCAGGAACACACCATTTCCCTTTATCTGGAACAGCTGGAATTAAGTATTAAATTTTACAGGGAACATGAAAGAGAGCAAAACAGGCTTTATACCAGCCTTGGAATTATGGGTGGGTTATTTCTTTCTATAATCATGTGCTGAATGGTCTGTCTGCATCTGAACATGGCGAATATATTGACAGATGATTTTATAAATTAATAAAAATCTTATTTTCGGTCCGTCCGGGCTGGGGAGGGGTGGAATGGGAGTCAATCTGATTTTCAGAATTGCAGCAGTGGGAATTTTGGTTTCGGTTATCTGCCAAGTCTTAAAGCACAGCGGAAGGGAAGAACAGGCCTTTCTCACAAGCCTGGCCGGCTTGGTTCTGGTGCTGTTTTGGATTGTACCGTATATTTATGATTTATTTGAAACGATTAAGAAATTGTTTGCATTATAGTGTATTGGCCAGTGGGGAAAAGAGAGGGGGACATGCGGTGACAGTAGTATCCATTGCAGTAATAGGGCTGACAGCAGTGGTTTTGGCAGTGCAGTTAAAGGCAGTGAAGGGAGAATATGGTACCTACATGGTTTTAGGGGCAGGACTGGTAATTTTTTTTTATGCCCTGTCTAAAATAGAGGCGGTTTTAGATGTATTGAAGAGAGTACAGTCCTGCATCTGGATTGATGGGATGTATTTGGAGGTGCTGATGAAGATGATAGGAATTACTTATATTGCTGAATTTGCTTCAGGGATTTGCAGAGATGCAGGGTTCGGTTCCCTGGGAGGACAGATTGAAATGTTTGGGAAATTGTCCATGCTGGCAGTTAGCATGCCGGTTTTGCTGGCGCTGCTGGAGACGATTAAGGTATTTATGAGATGACAGGACAGGGATTTTGGCAGAGAAAATGGGAGCAGGGACATGCTGTACGAAGAAGCAGGTGGAGACGCAGCTCAGGATTAGAATTTGACAGAAATGAAAGCTATGCCAGAAAGAAGAAAAGAAGGCTGTGGAGATGGATAGAGATAGTGGCTGCGGCAGGACTTTTGGCAGCTGTTATTTTGTCGGTTACAGCGGACATCACATGGGCTGCTTCAAACCAGGCTTCTGGAAGGGAAAATCAAACAGAGCTATTGGGATTAGAAAATTTTGATTTTTCAGATATTAATCAATTTATTCAAAGGGAAAGCAAAGGAAGCACCCTGACCATGGAATCCGTTATGGGATATTTGACAGAAGGAAAACTAGGAGAACTTTGCGGTGAGACCGTAAATGCTTTAAAACAGTCTATGTTTTCGGAAATCACCATAGGCAGCCGGATTCTTGGACAGGTTTTGGCCTTAGGATTTGTGGGGGCTGTGTTTACCAACTTTTCTACGGTTTTTCACAGCAGCGAAATATCAGAGACAGGTTTTTTTATTACATACCTTTTGCTGTTTACATTTTTGGCGGCATCCATGATGGAGAGTATGAACCTGACAGTGGAAGTAGTGGAGGATATTCTGGAATTTATGCAGCTTTTAATGCCTTCTTATTTTCTGGCAGTGGCATTTGCAGGAGGCAGTGTTTCAGCAGTAGTAATGTATGAATTTACTTTGTGGATCATGGCAGCAGGGCAATGGATTTTAGGCAATGTAATACTTTCCCTGGTAAAAGTTTATGTGCTTTTAGGCATGGCGGGAAATCTGGTTAAAGAGGAGTTTCTGTCCAGGCTGACCCAGCTTTTGGGACAAGCAGCAGGATGGGGGCTGAAGACAATTCCAGGGCTGGTGCTTGGATTTCATCTGATCCAGGGTCTGATACTTCCTTATGTGGATTCTTTAAAACAGGGAGCCGTACAGAAGGCAGTTTCCTTGATTCCGGGTATCGGGCAGGGGGCGTCGGCTGCGGCAAAACTTTTGGTAGGTTCCGGCGTTTTAATTAAAAACACCATAGGCATGGCGGCTATGATAATTCTCATGGTTCTGATTGCCATGCCTATGATAAAACTTTTGATACTGCTTGTAATGTATCATTGTGTGGCAGCCGTTATGGAGCCAGTATGTGATAAAAGGCTGGTAAACTGTGTTATGGCGGCTGCAAAGGGACAGAAAATGATGGCTCAGGTGGTAATGGCTGCTGCCCTTATATTGGTGATTACCGTGGCAGTGGTCTGCGCAGGCACCAATGTGACTTACTATGCTTAGGGGGCATGATTCAGGAGATGGATTATGGACGGACTTTTAAACTGGGTGGGAAATATCCTTTTTTTTCTTGTATTTATTACTGTGGTGGAAAACCTGCTTCCAGGGAAAAATTATAACAGGTATATCCGCCTGAGCGCAGGAATGGTGCTGATTCTTCTGGTGCTTAAGCCCGTAATGGGCGGACTTCACCTGGAGCAGCAGATAAACCGATATTTTGAGTCATTTACCTTTCAGCAGGATGCAAAAGACCTTTCCAAAGAAATTCTGGGAATAGAGCAGAAGCGTCTGGAACAGATAATTGACAGCTATGAGCAGGTTGTGGAAAACGATGTAAACATTATGGCAGAAGAGATGGGCCTTGTTCCGGTGCAGACCAGGGCAATCATTGAGAGGAGCCGGGAAAGCGGGAATTACGGATCGGTGATCTTTATTAAGATGCAGGTAAAGTGTGAAGGAGAAGAGGATAAAGGGACAGAAGACAAAAATGATGCAATACAGGCTGTGAATCCTGTGGAGCCAGTGACAGTCAGAGTAAAAGAAGCTGGGGAAGAGACAGAGGGGCCGGAAGCAGAGAAAGACAGCCAATGGATATCCTGGGAGGGAACACTGGAACAGTTTAGGAGAAAGGTGGAAGGATATTATGGACTTCAAGCCGGGCAAGTGGAAATTAAATTTCAAGGGAGGCAAAGATAAATGGCTGGTGATTCTGGCAATAGGGTTGATTTTTCTTATTATGGCATTTCCTGCCGGGGATAAAAGTGCAGGAAGCGGGATAGGAATCAGCGGCGGAAACCAGCCGGAAGAAAATTCTGCATCAGAGCATGAGGCAGCATGGGAGGTGGGCGAAGGGATTGGGGCAGGAAACAGACAGGGAGAGGACGGAAGCCAGGAACAGGGAGATCCTGCCAGAAACAGCCAAAGAACTCAGGGAACCAGTGGCTCAGCCAGCCAGCCGGCTTCTTTACAGTCGGCGGCGGCTGTGACATTAAGTTATGAACAGCAGCTGGAGGAAAGGCTGAAGGAACTGTTAAGCCATGTGGAGGGGGTAGGACAGGTGGAAGTAATGATTGTACTGAAAAGTTCTGAGGAAAAAGTTTGGAGGGTAGACAGAAGCACTTCCTATTCCAGCACTCAGGAAACCGACTCCAACGGGGGCACCAGAGATATCCGCAGCCAGGAGATGACAGAAGGAACAATCCTTTCCGGGCAGACTGGAGAAGAAGGCCCTTTGTTGGAAAAAGAGATGCGGCCTGAGATAAGCGGCGTGGTGGTGACCGCTTCCGGAGGAGGAAGTCCCACAATACAGGCTGAAATTTCTGCAGCAGTGGAAGCATTATTTGACGTGCCCTCACATAAAATAAAAGTATTAAAGAGGGCAGAATAAAAAAGGAGTGTCGTGCATGAAATTTAAAAGGGACTTAAAAGGTGTCAATATGAAAAATGTAAACATGAAAAACGTTAATATGAAGAAACTGTTTCGGAGAAACCAGATTATAGTTACTACTTTGGCAGTGATGATTGCAGCGGCAGGATATTTGAATTATACAGGCAAAAAGGATCTGGAGGCTGGAAACGTGATTTCCGAAGCTGGTATGATGGATATTTCTGATGAGGATATTCTGATGGAAAATCAGGGGATTCTGGATACTCCCGGAAAATATGAGGAAATTTTAAGTCTTGACCAGGATGCGGATCAGATTGAAGAGGCTGAAAGCTTTGCAGAAGGAACAGCAGAAGGAAGCCAGGATTTACAGCAGGTTGCCCAGGCAGAGACACTGGCAGATCAGGCCGGCATGGAGGCAGGAGCCCAGGTGGGGGATGCCGGGGCTGAATCAGACGCCCAGACCGGTTATGAGAATCCAGGGGAGGCCATTCTTACCAGCGGTATGAGCGTGTCAGACTACATAGCAGGGGTTCAGTTAAGCCGTGAACAGGTACGGGCAAAAAATAAAGATACGCTTCTTTCTATTATTAAT
>CATLBO010000172.1 GCA_949879025.1 uncultured Hungatella sp.
CCTTACAGACGACGAAATCCTTGAGGAATGCGAGTTTGATTTCAGATACCAGTAGGCCCTGCATACTACCAGTTATGAGAACCAGCCTTTGAGCGACCGTACCTTCAGCAGGTTCCGGGAGAGAGTCAGCGCATACGAGCTGGTTACGGGAAAGAACCTCATTCACGACTGTATGGTTTCCCTTGCGGAAAACCTGCGGAAATATATGGACATTGCACCAACTGTCAGGCGGATGGACAGTATGATGATAGAGTCCAACATCCGCCAGATGGGGCGCCTGGAACTGTTATATACCTGTCTTGCCAACCTGGTTCGTGAAACAGCACGCGATGGACAGACCAGGCTGCCCGAAGGACTGGACGGTTATGGGGATCCTGATAACAGGAACCGTGTCATTTACCATGACCAGTCTACGTCACAGAATGAAAAAATCCAGAAAGTCATCCATGATGCCGTCTCCCTGCTTCCCCAATGCAGGGATGCGTATGGCCAGACAGAGGATTACCAGCTTCTGCAGAGAGCCATTGAGGAGCAGACAAAGAAGGATGGTAAAGGCGGCCGTGTGCTTAAAAACAAAGAAGACGGGATGACTCCTGATATCCTGCAGAATCCATCTGACCCGGATGCGACCTACCGAAGCAAAGCGGGCAGGTCCCACAAAGGTTATTGTGCCAACCTGATTGAAGCGGTAGACGAAAAAGGCTCCGTAATTGTTGATTACCAGTATGACGTTAATACAAGAAGCGATGCTTCCTTTCTTAAAGAGTATCTGGAAAACTCAGAAGTTTCAGGAGAAACATCTTCTCTCATTACAGATGGCGCATATGCCGGGGAAGAGGCTTCCAAACTTGCTGCTGATAAAAACATTTATCTACTGACAACAGGACTTCCGGGGCGCAAACCCAAAGAGATACTTGCCCGGTTTGAATTGGATGAAAGCGGGCATCAGATATCCAGCTGCCCGGCGGGCAATGTTCCAAAAAGCGGTTCCTATATCAAACAGACGGATTCCATAAGGGTATCATTTTATAGACATCAATGTGAGGGTTGCCCCTGCCAAAGCCAATGCAATCCCACTATAAAGGAAAGGACCGCCAGCCTGCTCATCCCGTTAAAATCCAGAAGACGCATTTTGGAGTCTGTGGAACTTATGGATGACGAAACGAGAGCTCTTATAAGCCGGATCCGTAATGGGGTGGAAACTGTTCCATCCATTCTTCGGAATAAATACGCGGTGGACAAAATGCCGGTAAGAGGAAAGCTGAAGACAAAGCAGTTCATCGGCTTTAAAGTCGCCGCCCTAAATTTCAGTAAATTAATGCGATTTACTCAAGGCAAGTTAAAATGCAGAAGCTTTGAGCCCGCCTAAAACAATAATAATATCTTCTGTCATGGCGTTTTGTTTGAAAACATAGTTTTATTCAGTTGTCAAAGAACAAAAATAACTTTTTGTATGTCAAAAGCCAGTTTTTCCTCTGACTTTTGACACCTACATCATATAATGCAAATGAAAATCCTGTTTATTATGAAAAATGAGGTGATGTTATGAAGCTGATGATTAAATCGACAATGATGGTGTTGTTTCTCGGTCTGTGTGTAGCTGCTGCACCGGTTTCAACGGCTTCTTCCGGGAGCTGCAGTACAGAAAGTATACCGACTGTGGAATCTGAAAGTATTACGACCCGCACGAATTGTGCTCCTGTGGAAATTGGTGAAGAAAAAATTGCAGGACAGTTTGAGGACGGGACTTTGCTTTATGTTACATTGGTAGAGTGTGAAAGCTCTGATCCGGAAGCGCGCGGTGAGGAAACACGATGAAAAAAAGATGCTTTTTTGTCGCCTCAACCGTTGTTGTGTTTCTGGCAATTTTTTTGTACAGCCGTTATGGCGGTTTGATGGGAGCCATGGATGTGGCGAAAGCAAAATCGGATGCCCTGGAAGAAAGACTGGAACAGCAGATCTGTGCGTTTGACGGAGTTAATGCGGCAGAAGTTACAATTCATGGTGACGGCTCTGTACTGGTTCAACTGGAGACACAGCCTGAATTTATATGTAAAGATCAGATAAAAGAGTATGTGCAGGCATTCATTTCATGCATGCCGGAGGATGTTTCGCTTTTGTATTGAAAAAATAAACAGTATGAGGAGTGCGGCATCAAGCGTGGAGTGTTCGGCAAACTTACAAAAGAAGACACAGAAGAACTGAAAAAGCTTCTATGACGGATTCTTTACAGACAGATGCAGACATTTCACGGGACACGCAGCTACGCAGCTGCCGCATCGGATGCACTCCGGGGACCGGGAGATCTCACGGACGGACAGATCCACAGGACAGGCTTTCTGGCAGGCGCTGCAGGAGATGCACGCTTCCTCTTCCCAGTGGATCTGCACCAGGCTGAAGCGGTTGAACCAGCCGTAGACGGCGCCCAGGGGGCAGAGGTACTGGCAGAAGGGGCGGTAGACCTTTATGGAAAGCAGCAGGATCAGAAGCAGGATTCCGAGCTTCCAGAAAAAGAGCCCGCCGATCTGGCTTCGAAGCAGCCCATTGGCCGAGAGCAGGGGCAGTGCGCCCAAAAGGGTGCCGGAGGGACACAAATATTTGCAGAACGCCGGAACTTTGGCAAAGCCGCCGAACAGGAACATGGAACCGGCGCATACGAGAAGCACGAGAACTGTATACTTTCCATATTTTAAAATTTCATGGAAAGGCAGTCTTTTCTTTTTGCGGAAAAGGGGGATCCGGTGAAGCAGGTCCTGCACCAGTCCGAAGGGGCAGAGCCATCCGCATACCGTTCGTCCCAGAAGACTGCCGAACAGAAAGAAAAAGCCCAGCATTCCGAACGGGATATGGAATCCGTTCTGGTTTAACAGGGCCTGCAGAGCGCCCATGGGGCAGGACGCCAGGGCTCCGGGGCAGGAATAGCAGTTCAGTCCCGGGACACAGGCATATTTGAGCCTGCCCTGATAGATTTTTCCGGACAGAAAACCATAGAGGTATCCGTTGGTAAGGATGGTATAGATGATTTGAACGGTAAGCCGCAGATTTTTCATGGTGTACCTGATCTCCATATCGGTTTTGGCAGATGGCTATGCTGCCGTTGGCTGTTGCTGTAGGTGACGGATCATCCGATCCCGATGCACTCCAGACAGATCATGACTGCTTTCTGCCAGATTGCAGTGAAATCCCCCTGCGCCAGGCCGATGACCATGCAGAGGATGCCTGCAAGCACGCCGAACAGCCATAGAGGCGGGGCGTCATTCTTCCAGAAACGCATCGATTTTTTCCTCCCAGGCGGATTTTTCCATGGCTCCAATCACCGTGTCCAGGATCTGTCCGTCCTGATCCACGAAGAAAGTGGTCGGAACGGCGGATACTTCTTTCAGGAGCGCGGTGTACAGCGATTCATTCAGGAGCAGATGGGGATAGTCGGCGCCGGTCTGCTCCACCAGGTCCTTCGCTTTCTGCAGTGTCTTTTCGCCAGCGCCTTCCATGACGTCGCTGATGATTCCGATCAGCTGAAAATCACCGGAGTCATAGGAGGAAGCCAGTTCTCCAAGCTCCGGCATCTCCCTCAGGCAGGGATTGCAGTAGGTGGCCCATACATTGACCATAGTGATGCGGGAATCGGAAAACAGATCCGAAGAGAAGGAGGAGCCGTCCAGAGTCATCGCTTCGAATGTAACAGGACCGGACGAAGAGCCGTCTGCGTCAGGCGTGGTTTCACCGGAATCGGACGCCGCTTCAGACTCGGTGCGGCGGTCAGCTTCCGTTGCGGGATCTTTTTTGCCGCATCCGCCGGTCAGGCTGACGAGCAGGATGCACAGCAGAAGACAGACAGGATAATGAGTTCGCATAAAAATCTCCATTCCGCCGCCTTTCAGTTGGCGGCACAAATAGTGATGAAAGTGTTTCAACTTTCTACGCTGTGCTGTAAAATTGCCTGTAAGAAGCTATACTACAAAGCACGGCAGGAGAAGTTGTAATAACTTTCTTCGTTTTAGACAGCATAAAAATCAGTGTAAGTTCTGCCTTTTCAAGCACAAATGAGTGGTACTTTGAGTCCGTACACTAAGAATTGTTTAAACGCCTTAGTTTAATTGTGTGGCAGTTCAGTCAATGGCTTCTTATCTTTTATGAAAGGAGCAACTGATTATGAAAGTTACTTTTCAAACCTGTTGTGGCGTCGATGTTCACAAATCTTTTCTCGTTGCCACTATCATTAAAACTGCCGGCGGCATTGAACCCTCTTATCAAAAGAAACGCTTTTCCACCTTCAACAATTCTATTCTTGAATTCAAGCAGTGGCTTCTCCACAATGACTGTCATGATGTCTGTATGGAATCCACCGGTAAATACTGGGTTCCTGTATTTAATCTCTTAGAGGACGAAATCAATGTTACCATTGCCAATCCCAAATGGGTAAAGGCTGTCAAAGGCAACAAGGATGACACCAAAGATTCTAAATGGATTGGAGACTTATTCCGTCTGGGACTTGTGAAAGGCAGTTATATTCCCTGTAAAGCAATACGTGTTTTAAGGGAATACACCCGGTATCGCTACAAGCTTGTTTCCTGCCGTTCCAGTGAGAAGAATCGGTATCAGAATGCGCTTACTGTCTGTAATGTCGCACTGGACTCTGTTGTTTCCGATATCTTTGGGAAGTCATCCACATCCATTATTGATTACCTGCTTGAACAGTCGGGTACGTCTATCAACCACGAAGAAATCGCATCCAAACTTCTCAGGAGCCTTAAATCCAAAGAAGACGCTGTAATCGAATCCATTGAAGGATACCAGATGACTGATGCCCAAAAATACCGTATGCGCCTTGTCCGCGCACATATGGATTATATCACTGCTGAAATCAATGATGTAGACTCTATGATAGAAAAACTGGTTTCTTCTGCCCCTGATTACGAAAATGCTGTCCGGTTACTTTGTACCATTCCGGGTGTTAAACATGATAGTGCTGTCACCATCATCTCCGAAATTGGTATTGACATGTCTCAATTCTGTAGCGCAAAACGTTTATGCTGCTGGGCTGGCCTTACACCAGGCAGTAACGAATCCGCCGGCAAGAAGAAATCTGTTAAGATCACACGTGCCGGAGTCTACCTCAAACCTGCATTGGTACAATGCGCCCATGCAGCCGTAAAATCTAACAAATCTCCTTACTACAGAAAAAAATATGAGTCTCTTGTAAAACGTCGCGGTAAGAAAAGGGCCATTATCGCTATTGCCCGTATGATTCTTACTGCCATTTACCAGATGCTGTCTACTGGTGAGCAGTGGAATCCAAGCGACTTATACAAAATCGATATGCCTGCAGCCCTTGTTGAAAAACAAAAGGCTAAGGCGATCAGACAGGCTAAGAAACTTTTATTACGTGAAGGGATTCTTTCCGAATCGCAATTAGTTTCTTAAATCCCTGTAAGCAAACATACATTCTCTTTCTGAAAGCTATTTTGTGA
>CATLBO010000173.1 GCA_949879025.1 uncultured Hungatella sp.
CAGGAGCGGGGAGGGCAGCCAGTGATCCGCCCCAAGGACAGTTCTCCCTATACAGGGCTGCTGACAGAGATTTATGCCATTGCCTCCTCAGATGACTATATACGGGATATGAGGATCAATGAAAAGCTGAACATGCTGCTGACCCATTTAATGAGTGAGTCCTGGCACCCAGAAGTGACCCAGGCAGGGGATGGCGGGTATGGCGCAAAAAGAGATATTCAGCAGATAAAAGCCTATGTGGATGAGCACTACAAAGAGAAGATTACCTTGGATTTGGTGTCGGAAACATTTTTTATCAACAAATACTACCTGGCCAGGCTGTTTAAAGAGCAGTACGGCATGTCTCTTAATACATATCTGCAGCAGGTGCGGATTACCCATGCCAAGCATATGCTTCGGTTTACAGATGAGAAGATTGAAACCATAGGAATGGAGTGCGGGATGGGAGAGTTAAGCTATTTTTCGCGGATATTTAAAAAGGTGGAGGGCGTCAGCCCAAGAGAGTACAGAAGCATGTGGTAGGCAGATATGATGAATACAGATAGAAGGAGCGTGCTGATTCTCCACGGATGGATGCATTCAGCCAGAAGATATGCAAAACTTAAAGACGCCCTTGAAGCCTATGGAAATATCCAGGTTACTCTGTATGAGTTTCCGGGCTTTGGAGAAACTCCTGCAAAAAACCGTGACAAAAAACATGCCCATGATATTATGGCGGAATACCTGGAGGATCTGAAAAGCTACCTGAAAAGCCATCATTTTGACTATATTATCGGCCACTCCATGGGAGGAAACCTGGCCCTGCGGGCAGTGGCGGAAAATCATTCTCAGGAGGCACTGATCCTTCTAAGCCCGGAATACGAAGGGATTGCACTTTTAAAACCGCTGATTTTTATCAGGCCTCTGGTCAGGGCAGCGCTTCGATTTGCTGCAAGAAAAAACTTAGCTGGTATTTTCTTTATTAAGCTGGCGTCTTTGCTTACGGTTAATAAACTTTCAAAGATTGATGATCTGATGATCAGGGATGCCTGGCAGGCAGACAAAGAAACTGCTGAGGAGCTGATGTTTGAGCTTGCCTTTGATAAATGGAACGTTGGGCCCGCCTATAAGCCTGGACGAACAATGCTTTTGATTATCGGAGAGAAAGACCGCATTATCCCAAGAAGCCACATGTCAGATCTGAAAAATCATGTGGCAGGCTGCAAAATGTACGTGATGAAGGGGATTGGCCATACGGCAGTCCTGGAAGATTATGAGGGGTTACTGAAGGTGCTCTTAAGGTGGGTGGACAAAACAAAAGGCTAAGGCAGGGACAGATGGTAAATAAAAACAAAACCTATATTCACTCAAAAACGCCTCATGTGGTATAATTCATTTTAAGAAATCGGAATTTGCGGGAGGAAAATGTGAAAGCTGAAAGGTGTGTAAAGGAGTCTTTTGCTGTGATAGGAAAAGTGGGTTCAACTTTAGACGGAGAAGGTTTTATTCAAAGATTATGGGTTGATGCAAATTCTCACTTTGAAGAAGTTCAACATTTGGCTAAGAAAGATGAGAATGGAAATATTACTGGTATATGGGGGGCCATGTCTGATTTCTCGCACTCATTTAATCCGTGGGAAGATTTCAACAAAGGACTTTATCTTGCCGGGGTAGAATGCAGGGAGGATGCAGATGCCCCCAATGGTTGGACAAAATGGATTATTCCTGGCTATGAATATATTTATATAGAATGTGAAAATGATTCTACCTTTTCAGAGGTAATAAAATATCTGGAAGATAATGCTATTCCATTAGTAGGAGCAGTCCACGATTTTACTTGTCCACAGACAGGAAAGAATTATATGTTTTTTCCAATTAGAAAGTTATAAATAAATTCCAGCTTATCTGCTGAAGTATCTAAGAGAGGTAAGTTCATGCTTATCTCTTTTTTAAACCCACATCCAGACACAGCCACTTGAACAAAAATAAGGGTATGCCGGATTGCTCCGACATACCCCTAAATCCTCAAAAACACTGATTTTACGGCATTTTAATTAACCGAAGTACCTCTTAAGCAGACCTGCAAATGCCTTGCCGTGCCTTGCCTCATCTCTAGCCATCTCATGAACCGTATCATGGATCGCATCCAGATTAGCAGCTTTAGCTCTCTTAGCCAGGTCGAACTTGCCTGCTGTAGCGCCGTTCTCTGCGGCAACTCTCTTCTGCAGGTTCTCCTTGGTGGATGGGCTTACGCACTCGCCCAGAAGCTCTGCAAACTTAGCTGCATGCTCAGCTTCCTCATAAGCAGCCTTCTCCCAATACAGGCCGATCTCAGGATAGCCTTCTCTGTGTGCAACCCTTGCCATAGCCAGATACATGCCGACTTCTGTACACTCACCTTCAAAGTTAGCTCTAAGGTCAGCCAGGATATCCTCAGAAACACCCTGTGCAACACCTACTACATGTTCTGCAGCCCATGTCATCTCACCCTTCTGTTCCTCAAACTTGGAAGCAGGAACATGGCACTGGGGACACTCAGCCGGGGGATTATCGCCCTCATGAACATAACCGCATACTGTACAAACCCATTTTTTCATCGTGGTATCTCCTTTTCTTTATATATAATTTAAGAACTTTTTAATAAATAACAATAATAGTAATTGTTACTGACATTACTCTATCATAAGAAAAGCACTTTGTCAACACTTATTAAAAAATCTTTTTAATCTTGTGATGGCTCCTGGAACATACAGTTTCTGCACATGCCGTAAAAATAGGTGGAATGACTGTCAATGCGTCCCTCACAGCACTGCTGGGCTTCCCGATTCAGTTCCGGGAATGGCTTTAAGGGAAGATCCGCAATGGTGCCGCAGTTTCTGCACACAAAGTGGTAGTGAGGCATTAAATCAGCATCAAAGCGATCCGGACCGTAGCCAAAGCTTAACTTCTGTACTTCGCCCAATTCTACCAAAAGATTTAGATTCCGATATACTGTTCCCAGGCTGACATTGGGATATTCCTGGCGAATGCTTAAGTATACATCATCTGCAGTAGGGTGATCCCGGCGGCCCATGAGACAGGCTTTAATGCTTTCGCGCTGTCTGCTGTATTTTAAAGTTTTCATGGCGGCCTCCTGTATATAATAGAAATAATAATAATTACTATTTATATTACCAAAGGGAAAACGTCGTGTCAAGATGGATTATGCACCCATTTTCTGCCAATGTCAGCAGATGAAAAATTTTTTAAGAAAAATCAGCCGGAAAGCTCTGTTCCCGCATATTCTTTTGCAATTTGTATGAATTCTTTGGTGGCCTGTGACATATAATGGCCTTTGTGGTAGCCGATTCCCAGGACTCCCCGGGCCATGGGAGAATTCAGGTGATAAAAGCCGAAACCCTTAAAGGCATCTCCCTGAGGCTTTATCGGCTCGTGACTGGAAATAAACATTTTGGGATAAAATGTGACTCCCATGCCTTTAAGAGAAAGAGCCAGGACAGTCTCAATATTTTCGGCTTCCAGGATTACCCGGGGATTGATTTCCGCCTCAGCAAACATTTCATCAGAGAGAGTGCGTACCCGATTACCGGGCTTTACCAGAAGAAACGGACATTCTCTTACCAGCGTAAGATCCGCATTGGCAGCCAGCATATCTTTTCGCTCCTGGATCTGAGAGCCATAGGTTCTCTCCAGCACAGCGTCAGGAACCACCAAAAGGATTTCTTCTTCACAAATAGGCACGATTTCCACATTTTCAACTCGAAAAGGAAGCATGCCAATAATCAGATCCACATCTCCGTGGAGAAGGTCTGCATCCAGTTCCGTAGAATTTCCCTCTTTCAGGTGCAGGTCAATGCCAGGAAATCGCTCCTGGTATACTGGCAGGATCTCAGGCAGAATCCGACGCCCTCGGGTGTGGCTCATGCCAATATTCAGCTGTCCTTTTGTAAAATCTTTAATATCAGCGATTTCGTGGTAAGTTTCCTCCCGCAGCTGCAGCATTTGCCGGGCCCGTTTCTGCAACACCTGCCCGGCATAAGTAAGAGTCAGAGGAGTAGAGCGGTTAAACAGGGCGATGCCGAATTCCTTTTCCAGATTGGAAATGTGGCTGCTTAAGGATTGCTGGGAGATGTACAGCTGCTTGGCCGCTTTCGTAAAATTCAGCTCTTCGGAAGCTGCGAGAAAGTATTCCAGATTCAGAAAATTAATCATGGCAGACTTGCTCCCCTTTCCAATCTTTTAATGCAGGAATATAGGGAACCAGCTTTTCTACATGGGTATTCATAACCAGATGCTCCGGAAACTTCACTTCCTCAAGAAGCGCAAGGGCCCGCTTATGGTTGCCGGCATCCGCCTCACAATGGGCATCACTTCCTATTATAATTGGAGTTTGGTAATGAATACACAGATCAAGCATTTTCAGATATCGTTCCCTTGCTCCCTTTCTTGGGGAAAGAGGATGGAGAGAACTGGAATTAACCTCCAAAAGCTTATGATGCTGCGCAGCAGCAGATACCAGAGAATCATAATCAACAGGATAGCGGTCATCATCTGGGTGACCGATAATCTGTACATAGGGATTTTTCATAACACCCAAATAAGCATTCGTATTATCTGCCATAGAGCCAGGAGCGCAGCAGGGAACATGAAGGCTGGCAATGCCGTAATCAAGGCGGGGCAGAAGACTATCCCGCAGATCAACATTTCCCTGAAAATCCATAATATTAAGCTCGCACCCCATAAGAAGCCGAATACCAAACAAATGCCTGGGAATAACCTTAAAATTAGAAAAATACATCTCCTGACAACTCCCCGGCACTCTAGGCCCATGCTCACTAGACCCAAATAAAACAACCCCATTCCCAGCCGCCGCCCTAACCATCTCATAAAGCGTATTATACGCATGCCCACAAGCAATCGTATGAGAATGCAGATCAACAATATCATTCATAACGCAACATCCTTTACAAAAATATAGATTATTTTTTCAATATACCACATTTTTTTCAAGAAAACTATAAAAATAATTAGGTACAATAGGGAGAAGTGTAGTATAATGTTCAAGTAGGCAATGAGCAGTGCGAAGAATCATAAATAAAAATATGCGTCGTGCTTGCACGTAAGCAGATTTTTATTTATGATTCTTCATAGGGCGAAGCCCGATGAGCGAGATGGAGCGGAGCGGAATCGAGCGACACTGCGGGGTCAAACAACGACACCCCAACCCCCCAAGCGAGGCGAAGCAAGCCCGAAGTCCTTCAAGCGAAGCGCCAAAAACCCCCCAAGCGAGGCGAAGCAAGCCCGAAGTCCTTCAAGCGAAGCGCCAAAAACCCCCCAAGCGAGGCGAAGCAA
>CATLBO010000174.1 GCA_949879025.1 uncultured Hungatella sp.
CTGTACTCTTTCAAATCATCCGCATTTGTTCCCTCCAGCACTACAAACGCAACTGCTTTTGCTGCCTCATCCCGAATCGCTCCAAACAGGTATTTTTTGCAATGGTAGCACCGATCCGCCGGATTCCTCTTTATTCCCTCAAACTGCAGCTCACTGACTGTCAAAATCCTGTGCTCTGCTCCTGCCTCACTGGCTGCCTGCTTCGCAGCCGCCTCATCTTTTGCCGGATGAAGCTCTGTACTGGCTGTTACGGCAATCACTCTCTTTCCTGTTTTCCCTGCATGCATTACAGCCAGTTTCAAAAGCAGGCTGGAATCTGCTCCTCCTGAAAATGCCACTGCTACATTTTCAGAGGCATAGCCTTCCATCAACTGATGCAGCACTTTGCATTTTCCCTTATAACTCTGTTTAAAATTCTCTTCCATTTCCGCCTCCTGCTGCCAGTCGGTTCATCTGTGCAGCCAGATACCCGGCACCATATCCATTATCAATATTGACAACCGCAATTCCGTTGGCACAGGAATTAATCATAGTAAGCAGTGCCGAAAGTCCATGAAAATTAGCCCCATATCCCACAGAGGTCGGTACGGCCACCACCGGCCTGCTTACCATGCCGCCAATAACACTTGCCAAAGCCCCCTCCATCCCTGCCACTGCTATGACACAGTTAGCCTTTTGGATTACCTCCATCCGGTTAAGCAGCCGGTGGATCCCGCTGACCCCTACATCATAAATACGCTCCACATAGGTCCCAAAAAACTCTGCGGTCTGGGCTGCCTCCTCCGCCACAGGAATATCCGCTGTCCCTGCCGTACACACAGCCACATTTCCTGCCAGCCGATTTTCCTTTCCCTGGATTTTCAATATATGCGATATGGGATCGTAGCTGGCCTGGGGAAACCTGCCTTTGATCAGCTCATACTGCTGCCGTGACGCCCTGGTTCCGAATACCTCCCCCTCTTTTTCATAAAGCCGTTCATAAATAGCCTTCAGATGGTCATCTGCCTTTCCGCTGCAAAACACCACCTCCGCAAAGCCAGTCCTCTCTTTCCGGCTGATATCCAGTTTCGCATATCCCATCTCCTCATATTCTCCCAAGCCAAGAAGCTGTCCTGCTTCTTCCACTGACATGGTTCCCGCTTTTACCTTTTCTAAGATCTCTTTTACGTTGTCCATCCCCAGTGCCTCTCCTTCCGGTTTCCGCCTTAACAGTCTGTCTTATTTCTATTTTGCTGTCCACATAAAAAGCCATGAAAGTACCCCGCCCCTTCCTGCGGCTCAGTGCCTTCATAGCTTTTCTTTGTCTTTCTATTCCGCTTCCACAGCGTTATGTCTCTGCGGCTTCTGCCGTCTGCGCCTGCTTTGTGCCGGCCTTTTCTGTCCACGATTATACCAGACCACCAGCGGCAATGTCAAGATTCAGTGCACCTTAAAGCAGGTTTTCCTTTTATGTAAATTCCCTGCCTCATGGCGTTCAGCAAACGGCATCTGCATAAAATTAATTATATAAATACTTTCGCAGCATTTCATAAATGAGCTTTACATCAATAGGCTTCGGCACATGTTCGTCCATACCGCTGTCCAGACACCGCTGAATATCATCAGAAAATGCATCTGCTGTCATAGCGATAATCGGCAGTCCTGCATCTTCCCTTTTCAGGCTGCGGATGGCTCTTGCCGCCTCATATCCATTCATTACAGGCATCCGGATATCCATAAGAATGCCGTCATAATAGCCTATCTCTGAATTCTGGAACATATCCACACAGATTTTTCCGTTTTCAGCCCGCTCCATCTCAACCCTGGTCTCAGAAAGCAGCTCCTCAGCTATCTCCCAGTTCAGGTCATTGTCTTCTGCCAGAAGAATACGCTTTCCTGAAAGATCCATAACCTCTTTCGGTTTTTCATCCTCCTCTTCTTGCTGGTTCAGCATAAACCTGCTGAGGCTTAAGTATAAGTTAGACTTAAACAGCGGCTTTGAGATAAATCCCTGAACCCCAGCTCCCTTGGCTGCTGTTTCAATATCACTCCAGTCATAAGCTGATATGAGAAAAATGGGAACCTCATCCCCCACCCTTCTGCGGATCTCCCGGGTAGTTTCCAGGCCGTCCATGCCAGGCATCTTCCAGTCAAGCATAATAACCTGATAACCGTCATGTTCCTCATGGCGTTTTTGGGCCATCTCCACTGCTGCCTTTCCGTTTAAGGCCCACTCGGCATCAATGCCAATCTGCTTCAGCTCATAAACAGCGCTCTGGCATAAGTCTGCATTATTGTCCACCACCAGCATCTTCCAGTTTGGAAGAACCATATCTTCTTCTGGAATAGCCGCCTTCTCAAAGTCTATGGTAATATGGAACTGGCTTCCCTTCCCTAGTTCACTGTCCAGTTCAATGGTTCCATTCATTGCTTCCACAATATATTTGGTAATGGCCATGCCAAGGCCGCTTCCCTCAGTCTTATCCACCTGGATATTCCTCTCCCGGGTAAAGGTCTCGAATATGGTCTTCTGAAATTCCTGTGTCATTCCGATTCCGTTGTCTTTCACCTTAAAATGGCACCGTACCCAATTCTGCCCATTTGGCGACGGCTCCTGACTTAGGAACACATTGATGGTTCCCTCTTCTGGTGTGAATTTTATGGCATTGGACAAGAGATTGATCAGCACCTGATTCAGGCGCACGCTGTCGCAATATACCTCCTCCGTTGCCACGTTCTGGATAAAAATATCAAAGTGCTGGCTTCTGGCCTCAATTTGAGGCTGTACAATGTTAACAATGCTGTCCATGGTTTCCCGGAGGGATACCTGATGCTGGTTCAAAGACAGCTTTCCACTTTCAATTTTAGACATATCCAGCACATCATTAATCAGCCCCAGCAGGTGTTTGCTGGATAAGGTAATTTTTGCCAGACAGTCTTTCACCTTTCCCGTATCATTAATATTGGCCATGGCAATGGCAGTCATTCCCACGATTCCGTTCATGGGAGTCCTGATATCATGGCTCATATTAGACAAAAATTCGCTTTTTGCTCTGTTGGCCCTCTCGGCTCTGTTGAGAATCAGCATCTGGTTCTGAGACAGCCGGTAATACAGCACAAAAATAATAATCCCTGCCACAAGAATCACGGCACACACGCCCAGTATGGTATGCTGCCGCACATCCCCCAAGCGGCTAATAGCATCATCCAGGATGCCATAAGGCATGATCACTGCCAGATACCATTCGGAGTCCGGCAAATGGGAACAGTAAAAATGTTGATATGCCTCGTCTACCATGGCCATGGTCGTATAATCCTTCTCCGTCTCCATGGCATTATCCAGTTCCCCTGCATATTCTTCTGCTGTCTTCCCGTCAAATTCCGCAAATACCTCCTTAATGTGTAAAAACGGGCTTTGACGCATCCCCTGCCTGCTCTGGATAACAAAAGAGCCATCTCTTCGGATAATATGGCAATACACCAGAGAATCTTCTTCATTCAATACAAGAGTGTTGTCCAGGTAATCCATGGAAATCCCTGCTACCAGCATGGAACTGGTTTTCCCGCCTTTCATGGGATACCCTGCGTCAACTCCCAAAAGAAGCATCTTCTCTCCGTTTTCGGCCAGTCCGCTGAAAACTTCTCTCGTTTTTTTTGATTTCAGTTTCCTTACATCGGTCACCTTAACTGGTTCCCCGTAGACAATCTCACATTCTCCTTCTGATGTGTACAATCCCAAATATTCAAACTCCCGGATGCTACCGCTTATGGTCAGCTCCTTTACCATCTCTTCCCCATAAACCACGGTTTCCGGGGGAGTCCGCTTTATGATTCCTTCAATCTGGGACATTCTTAAATCAATAATAGCATCAAACTTCTCCTGCAGTTGTTTGCTTACCTGAGCCATGTAGATCATGCCCACCTCGCTAATGGCCTCCTGGCTCCTTTTCCCCATAAAAATCCCAAGCCATATAAAGCACCCGATACAAAGCCCTGCCAGCCCCAGGCCGCTTGCAAACAGAAACTTTTTCGTATCCTTCACTCCTGCTTCCTCCTCAATTATCAGCAGATTTTGTTTGTTTTTTGCTGACCAGCAGCATAATTGCGCCGGCCGCTGCTGCAAACAGCGAAATAAACTGGGAAGTCGTAAGACTTCCTACTGATCCCCGAATTAAATCTCCCCTGAAAAACTCCATAACAAACCGCCCTATGCTGTAAAAAATCAAATACATCGCCGCCGTCTGGCCATCCCGTTTCCATTTCCCCGACAGCCACATTAGTACAGCAAAGTGCATAAAGTTCAGCCCGCTGGACATCAGCTGCGTAGGCAGCAGCCTTACGCCATTGGGGGCATAGGCAGAGTCCCGGAAAACGACAGCAAAGGCGCCTTCTGTCTCCATGCCATAGCAGCATCCTGCCAGAAAACATCCTATCCGTCCGAATCCCTGCGCCAAAGCAACTGCAGGCATAATCAGATCTGCATACTTTAAAAAATTAAGCTTATGTCTTCTACAGTACACATATCCGCCGGCAATTCCTCCGATGATTCCTCCATAGACCACAAATCCATTGGCAATATCCAAAAGTATCCGGGGATTTCTTATAATATCATCCAAAATGGTAATGTAGTACAGCAATTTAGCACTGACCAGCCCGATTCCAATCCCCCACACTGCAAGCCCGAATACATGATCCGGATTCAGGCCTTTTTGTTTCGCCCTGTAGTCTGACAGCAAATATGCTGCCAGAAAACCAATGCCAATCATCAATCCATATCCATGGATTGTCAGGCCGGCTATAGAAAATAAATCATTTTTCATTCATTCACCCCGTATTTCTGCTATATTTCCAATAAATATACCACAAATACAAGGATTATCAAAGGGTATCTTGAATATTTTCCTATGTTTCTCACATACGCAAAAGCAGGCTGCCGTCAGCGATCCTTTGATCACTATCCGTCAGCCTGTATTTCCAAGTCTTCTTTATGTCCTTTTTAAGTACCCGCCATGGCATTTTTCATCCGATTCCGCCGTATGCAATTCCCAGTATAAACACGAATACCGCCAAAGGTACATACACATATTTTCCCAGGATTCCAAGCCATTCTCCCACCGGCTTCTTTCTTCCCTGGGAAAGCTCTTCCCTGATTTCCTTCCATCCAAGAACATAGTAAACAGAGAATGCTCCCAAAAGAGCACCGAAAGGCACCACCAAAATGGTAATGAAATCCATCCAGGCTCCCACTTTGTCTCCGTCTTCTCTGAAGATGCCTACTGCCAAAGCTGCTGCCCCGCACACTGCCGCCAG
>CATLBO010000175.1 GCA_949879025.1 uncultured Hungatella sp.
AAGGAGCGCGTTCTGGATAAGTTATCGGAGCTTTCCCCGAAAACGTATTGTATTGCCATACCGCTTTTGAGGATGGGCGGAGGGGTGAATCTGGAACAGGTGGCATTTCTCCTTGACAGGGCTGAAGGCAGGGAAAAAAGGGAGCTGCTCCGCGATTTAGGGCATTTTCCGGACGCAAAAGAACACCTGGAGATATGGTTGGGCTATCTGCAGGAACGGGAGGATCTGGAACTGCTCCATTATGCTTTGCTGTCCGTTCCCCATGTCAGCGATTCCAGGCTGCGGGAAGCATTGTGTAAGGTGCAGGCCGCATTCCCGTTTGCCCTGGAAATGATTCATGTTGATGATTATAAAGATAAAGAAGCATTGGAGCGTTCCTCCCGCCGAAATAAAGAATGCACAGTTTATAAAGCGGCAGGCGCTGTCCTGACAGAGTTATTTTATGAGGGCATTAACCCGGAAGATATTCGCTTGCCCCGTCCATGCCGCTTGAAAATGCCAGGGAATGCGATGACCGATTTAGGGATGTACCGAACCCTACCGGCAGATGGGATTTTGATACACCCATTGGTTGCCCTGGCAATCCGGCAGGAATCGGGCGGAAGACTGCCGGCCACTGCCTGGGATTGGGGGCGGAAGCTGAAACAGATCAAGAAGCTCCAGCTTGTCCTGTCCGAAAAAACAGTCCAAAGCTGGGAGGATGAAACTCGTTGTGCCTATCTCCGTGCGCCGGATGAGCATTTTCCACCAGAGCCTTACTATTATGATCTCCGGGGCTGGGCTGTCATTGGCGGGATGGAAAATTTACGGGAATTGAGGATTTCTGAAATATGTGTGGAAGATTTTTCTTTCCTGGCACAATGTAAGAATCTGCGGACGCTGTCCCTTTATAATACAAATTTTACAGACTGCCGGTTATTGAAAGGGCTGCCTAAGCTGAAGTATGTTGACCTCCGCTCCTGCCGTTTGATACATAAAGAGGTTTTGAAGAAACTTCATGCGGAGTGTGAGCTATAAAGATGTAAATCATTGACAATAGTTTACAAAAGGCGGCGATGGCGGATGCTCGCTTTGCGGCGGCGACGGAGCGATCTATGTCCTGCCCTGCTATACTGCTTTTTATTGCCAGCCAACGAATATAGGGAGGAAGAAAAATGGAATCGTACATCTTCGTAATAGCCATGATAGCGCTTTTTGCTTTCGGAATTACTAAATTTGTTTATTATAAGATAAATAAGAATTCGGTTAAAAGCAAGACAAGCAAACAAAATGATCTGGTTATGAAAAGTGGTGTCGTTGGTTTATGTCTTGGTGTGGGCGTTGGCGTAGCATTAAAAGATTTGTTCTCTGAAACCGCTATACTATTAGTTGGAATAATTGGGGCTACAATAGGTGTAATAATAGGAATTGTCATCAGACATCAAAAAGAATCTACCTGATGCTCCTGAAGAAAGTAACATCGTTTTAGCAATTTCAGTTTTCACTTTTCTGAAAATAGAGATACGAAAAAATGAAAATACATTCGTTTGTATAATTAACAAGGAGATTTTGTTATGGCATTTACTTTGCAGATTAGACAGAAGAAACTATTTGGAAAGACAACCCTTGATATTCCGTCATTGGCTCAGGCCTGCGGTTTCTGCTATGGTTCCAATAATGATTTTTATATCCTGCAGGAGAACGAGCAGGTGGGTGGAACGGCTGTTTTTTATCATCCGGAACATATTGGGCGGGGGATCTTTTTTGACGGCAGTAAATCCAGGGAAGGATATTATGAGGTAAGTTATAATATTCCTACAACCAGAGCAGAGATCACAGACTTTGCCAGGCTTGCGGGGGAGATAGAAAGACGCCTGGGCAGGGTGGAGATGTACTGCGTGGAAGAAGAGAGAACATTTACCAGCGGAGAGCTGGAACAGGGAATTGAGGATTTTGTTGCATTCAGCCGGAAGTCGCTGAACCAGTTTTGCGGAAATAGGGAATTCAGGAGTCATATCCTTACTCTGGCACGGTGGCCTTATACACTGACCGAGGACAAGGGAGCCTTATGGGCGGCATGTACGGATCTTTCCGATTTTGAGCGGACTCTGCATGGCATTCAGGCACTGGATGTCTATTACGCAAAGCCAAGACTTCTGCATAAAAACGATACAAAAGAGATCGGGGCCTTTTATGCCTTAACGGAGGAATGTGAGAGTGTCTTTCCTGTTCGTGCTGACGGGTTTCTGAATCTGGGTGAACTGAAAGTGACAGAGGGGTTTGTACAGTTTGTGCTTTACAGTGAGCAGCGTGTGCTGGAAGGAATGTTCCCTTATGAGCAGTTTGTGGAGGAACTGAGAGGATATGATGTTCGGCAGTTTGATGGAAATCACATCCTGATTCCGCCTATGACAAAAGCGGAACTGGAAAATCTGGCCGGGAAACTGCGTGGAAAGGGAAGGTCTGTATGAGCGGAGCAGCAGGAGAAAAACAGGAAGCAGAAAAAAGGATAAAGGAATATATACAGGCCAGCTCCATGGGCCTGAGCAAAAAGGAAGAGCAGGATTTTAAAGAGCTTGTAATCCGCAATGAAGAAACGGCAAAAAAGGTATTCCGGGGTTCAAAACATATAGGGAAGGCGTATATCCTGATCTATTTGAACTCCCAGGGAAAAGGCGCTGACATTGCAAAAGAAGAGGCAGCAGCCTGGGCCTGCCAGATGGAGTTTATAAATAGTA
The DNA here is from genome assembly GCA_949879025.1 of uncultured Hungatella sp. Lineage (GTDB taxonomy): Bacteria > Bacillota > Clostridia > Lachnospirales > Lachnospiraceae > UBA3402. The sequence continues at coordinate 2,718 of CATLBO010000175.1, forward strand.
ATGTTTCAGAAGAACGGGCATTCCGTTCCTGGCTGTCGGGAGAAACTGATATCATGCCGGAGACAATGCCGGTCAACAAATATATCATGGGATTTCCGCACAGAAAAAATGTAGAACTCTGTTATTTATCAAAGGTATGCACATTTACGGAGAGGCTTGTAGCTTATGGAGTAAAAAAGGGATATGTGGATATTGTACGGGGGCCAGTGAGGGAGATGATGCGCGAACTTGACAGCTCCTATGCGTGTTCTTTTCTTGAGCATACAGTCCGGACGTATCAATTATCAGAAGAAGATATCATGCAGATGTATTCCGCAATCTATGCGATATCCGGAAACGCCAAAGCAGAAAAGGAGTTTTACCGTAATTTTATCTGTGCGTGGCTGGAGCAGGATAAGGACCGGTATCTGGCAGCCATTGAAAAGATAAGCAAAGATATGCGGAAAAAGATATTTGCTGTGTTAAAAAGAGAGAATCTGTATACGACATAGATGTTTTTCAAATATAAGAGGATAAATGGACAAAAATAGGGCAACGGATTCTATAGAACAACCGAGGAGGCAGTTTCATGGATACGGCAAACTTCAAAAAAAGATATATAATGATTCCCTTGCTGTTCCTTTGCCTGCTGCTCTGCGGCTGCCATGGAAATATCATCGGGAACCTTATGGCATCTGAACACACAGAGCTGCTTGTGGATGGAGAATATAAGCCGTTCAATGTTCCAAGGAATATGATGGAGGCGCTAATGAAGCTGGTAGAGGCAAAGGATGCCGATACCATCTATGAAGTATTTTCACCGGAAGTAAGGGAAAATGCAGAGGGACTTTATGGGCAGGTTCAGGAATTTATACGCTTTATAGAAGAAGATGTAACCTCCTGGGATTTTTTATCGGGCTATGGCAATGGCAACCGTAGCGGTGGCAGTGTTACTATGACACGGGCCTCGTTCTGTGAGTTCAGCACAGACAGCGGGATCTATCGCTGCGACATCGGCGAGGTGCTAAAAGACACGGTACAGCCGGACTTAGTGGGCTTTTCGGATATAACGGTTTATCCCGACGAGTTATCATGGGAATACGCGCCAAAAAAGCCATTGGGCATTTACATTGTATACCGGATGGCGGATCAGCCACAGGGAGCCAACGGAGGACCGTATACCATGGAAAGATTGGTGGAATTTGCACAGGCGGAAGACACGGACGGCCTCTGTGAGTGCTTTTCCCTGTCGGCCAAGGGAATCGCAGAGGACATGCCGGAGAAAGTGCAGGAGCTGGCGGGGTTTCTGCGTGAGCGGATGGCTTCCTGGGAGTATTACACCTGGACGGAGAATATAGAAATGTTAGATGGGGAAAAGGCTACAACACGGGAAATGTTCTTCTATCTGCATACGGACAACGGGCTGTACCGCTGTGATATCCGGGAGGTGCTGGAAAGCAGAGCCCCGGCGGATGTTGGCGTTTCCAGTGTTTCCGTTTTTCCTGCTCTCTACCCCGGAGAAGACCCGGAATATGAGGATGAGGTTTATAAAGGATACTGTACCTGGGGGCGGGATAATGTAGGTATTTCCATAGTGTACTATCAAGAGAACTAAGAGGGCGGCTATATGTCAAACTATTACAATACACTTCACAATGAAGCCAGCTCTGAATCACAGAGAAGTATTCTGTAGGGCATTTTAGGAAGTGTCACAGGGATGAGCGTTTCATGGATGTGGATGACAGGAGGAATTTATGATGTGCATGATAAAGTTTAAGATGATTTTCCAATCAGCCCTCATAACATCACTATGCCTGCTCCTCTGTGCCTGTCGAGCAGATGATCCTGAAACCGTCACACCAGAGTATGCCGCTCAGTCGGAAGAACCCGATATGCTGCCTGAGGAGACAGCAAAAAAACCGGAACAAGTGCTTTTGGAACAGCTCGTTGACGATACCCACGATGCTTTTCTGGTAGATACAGGGGGAGAACTGGGGACGCTGCTGGTGACGGCAGAATTGGATGAGGAAACCCTGACAGAGGATTGCCGCGCCACCATACAGTTTACTGTTTGGGACCTGTACTCCATGGACGAACCTCTTCAAACCCTGACAGCGGGTACGGATATTTTCCTGGATTGGAGCATCATAGACGCCAATTTTGACGGATATATGGATTTTGAGGGATTAGCCAGAATGGGACTATATTTATGTATATTTAATCAGAATGGAGACGACATTTGCGGAGTAGAAGTTGGATTATATAGTTATTTTGGAGAATTCAGGGATTTAGTTTCCAAATTTACAAACAAAGATTTTCTTTCCAGAGTTCTTAAGCGTAAGAGCAAATTTTCATTACCGATGACTACTTTATTAAATCATTCAGATTGCGATGGCAGCTGGAATGTTGATGAGCGCGTTCATTTAAAAATGGAGTTGCAGGAAATAAAACAGATATTCATAAATGAACCACCAGATTTA
>CATLBO010000176.1 GCA_949879025.1 uncultured Hungatella sp.
AACAAATTCTTTCCTGCAGCCTGGCAGCGGCAATGGCTGTCAGCCTTATGGCATGTTCGTCAGGCCAGACGGAAAGCACAGCTGCGGCAGAGAGCACATCAGCGGCGGAAACTACAACAGCAGCAGAAACTGCTGAAACAGAGGATGCCAAGGAGACAGAAGAAAGCGGCGTGTCCGGAACATTTTCCGGCTCTTCTGCAGGCATGCAGGGGACGGTATCTGTGGATTTGACTGTGGAGAACGGGGTCATTACGGACGTGACAGTGACTGAGAATCACGAGACGCCCAGCCTGACAGGAGTTGTCTTTGAGCGGATTCCCGCCCAGATTGTGGAGCATCAGACTACGAAGCTGGATGCAGTAACAGGGGCTACCTTTGCCAGCAATGCCCTGATGCGGGCTGCCAGCGAAGCAGCCCAGGCAGCAGGGCTTGACATGGCAGCTTTGGACGCCAATGAATATCATGCCCAGGCAGGCCAGGATGAAACATGGGATACAGACATTCTGGTAGTGGGCGGCGGCGGAGCTGGCCTTTCGGCGGCCATTACGGCGGCTCAGGAAGGCTCCAACGTTATTTTGGTGGAAAAAAGTTCTTTTTTGGGCGGCAATACCATGATGGCAGGGGGCGGCTATAATACTGTGGACCCAGAGGCCCAGGCTGGCATGATTTTGACTCCGGCACAGAAAAATACCATGGACGGTTATCTGGCTTTGGACCCGGCAGACCCGGCGCTGAAACTGGACAAATTCCCGGAATGGAAGGAAGTTCTTACTGCGCTGCAAAGCGAGATTAAGGCATTTTACGCAGCTAATGAGGGGAAAGAGCCTGGGGTTGACATGCCTGGGTTTGATTCCAATACTTTACATATGTGGCATATTTATGTAGGCGGCCTTCGTGAGCTGAATGACGGAACTTGGGTTGCATCTGACATTGACATGGCCAGAACGCTGGCAGAGAACTCTCTGGATGCATTTAAATGGATGGAAACCATTGGCATTGATGCAAAGACCGGGGCAGATGCCTCTGACACCGTGTTTACCGTGTTGGGAGCCATGTGGCCAAGAACCCATGCAGTATCTGCGGACAAACCGCTTATAGATGCTCTTGAGAAAGCGGCAAAAGACGCAGGAGTTACCATTTACACAGAGACAGCTGCAGTTTCCCTGACTACGGATGATGGCGGAAAGGTTGTGGGAGCTCAGGCCCAGAAGGCGGACGGAACCAAAATTACAGTGAATACGTCCAAGGGCGTTATCCTGGCCAGCGGCGGCTACTGTGCCAATGCGCCTATGGTAAAAGAGTATGACAAGTACTGGGGCGACAACCTGTCTGACCATACCTTGACTACCAATGTAGGTACCAATACCGGTGACGGGATCGTTATGGCAACCGAAGTGGGAGCTGACGTGACAGGCATGGAGATTGCACAGATGATGCCGTCCTCCTCACCTCTTAAGGGTACTTTGTCTGACGGCATCTGGGGAGACGCTTCAGAGCAGATCTGGATCGACGGAAATGGAAAGCGTTTTGTAAATGAATATGCGGAAAGAGACGTGCTGACAAAGGCTTCTCTGGCTTTGGATAATGGTGTGTTCTACATTATCTATGCAGGCCAAGGGGACGATGACGGAGTGTGCAAAGGTGCTGCTATGGAAGACACCTGTTTTGGCAAGGATGTTAAGACCATGTGGGAGACAAACCAGATCTGGTACGGCGCTACCCTGGCAGAGGCGGCAGAGGCTACAAAGGAAGCAATCGGAGGAAATGCACCTGCTTTCACAGAGGAGCAGCTGAAAGAAGTGATCGAGACTTACAATGGCTATGTAAAGGCTCAGAAAGATGATGATTTCGGCAAAGAAGTAATTTCCGGGAGCATTGACCTGGAGGCTGTAGATGCCAATCCTGATCTGGGCATCTGCATTACCCCAAGAAAGGCTTCCCTGCACCATACCATGGGCGGCATTGTCATTGATACAGACGCAAGCGTTCTGGATACAGACGGAAAGGCTATTGCCGGGCTGTGGGCAGCCGGGGAGGTAACCGGAGGAATCCATGCAGGTAACCGCCTGGGAGGCAATGCAGAAGCGGATGTGTTTACATTTGGCAGAATCGCCGGACACAGTGCTGCGGCAGCAGAATAAAAAGTATCAGAAACGAATTAAGGCAGCGGCCAAAACCGCTGCCTTTTACTATAAAAGTCCCTCCGCCGAATAGACGGCATCGCTTTGCGGAAAAGGGAGTATAATTCTGTAAAAATTGGCTATGCTTATAGTAAATGACAAGACAATCATTTCCATGTAAGGAGGCCATTTTTTATGTTCGAAAAGTACGAGATTGCAGGAGTTAAAGGGAGGGAGATCCTGGATTCCAGAGGAAACCCTACTGTGGAGGTAGAGGTAATGCTGGACGGCGGAGCGGTGGGCAGGGCAGCAGTTCCTTCCGGTGCGTCTACAGGAAAGTTTGAGGCAGTGGAACTGCGGGACGGCGGACCCCGCTATCATGGAAAAGGCGTGAGAAAAGCAGTAGAACATGTAAATACGGTGCTTTCAGAGGCAGTGGCATTTGAAAACGCATTGAATCAGAAGAAGATTGACCGGATTCTGCGGGAAGCTGATGGAACAGACAACAAATCAAAACTGGGCGCCAACGCTGTTTTAGGGGTTTCCATGGCAGTGGCAAGGGCGGCCGCCGCCGCATTGGAGGTTCCGCTGTACCGCTATCTTGGAGGGATTTATGGGACAAAGATGCCGGTTCCCATGATGAATATTTTAAATGGGGGAGTTCATGCGGACAATACAGTGGATCTGCAGGAGTTTATGATTATGCCTGTGGGGGCGGCAGACTTCGGGGAAGGGCTGCAGATGTGTGCAGAGATCTATCAGACCCTGAAAAACCTTCTAAAGACCAACAATTATGTAACTGCTGTAGGGGATGAAGGGGGATTTGCCCCGAACTTGAAGAATACGGAAGAGGTACTGTCTTATTTGGTGGACGCCATCAGCTTAAGCGGCTTCCAGCCGGGAACGCAGGTAGGAATCGCTATTGACGCCGCCTCCAGCGAGCTTTATGACGAGGCCAGCGGGATGTACGTATTTCCAGGAGAAAGCAAGATGAGCGGAATTAAGGTGGAGCGGAATGCAGAGGAAATGGTAGAGTATTACAGACGGCTGACAGAAGGATTTCCGATTATTTCCATTGAGGACGGGCTGTGGGAGGAAGACTGGGAAGGGTGGCAGCTTCTGACCAAGACTTTAGGGCACAAGGTTCAGCTGGTGGGAGACGATCTGTTTGTCACCAATACAAAGCGGCTGGAAAAGGGGATTAAGCTGGGAGCCGGCAATGCCATTTTGGTGAAGGTGAACCAGATTGGAACTCTGTCAGAAAGCCTGGAAGCCATACGCATGGCTAAAGAGGCAGGGTTTGCCACGGTGATCTCTCATCGCTCCGGGGAGACGGAGGATGCCATTATCGCAGATATTGCAGTGGCAGTCAATGCAGGCCAGATAAAAACGGGAGCTCCCTGCAGAAGCGACAGGGTGGCAAAGTATAATCAGCTGTTGAGAATCTGGGAGGATGTAGGGGCATAAAACCAGAAGGATTTGCCGTCCAATGCCCGGGAAATACCGGGAAAAAGAGAAAATTCCCTTGTCTTTCCATGGAAAGTATGCTATGATTACTGGTGTTTGACTATAGGAGGTGTAAATTGGCATGCTGAAAACGATTTTAACCATTGTGTTTGTTCTTATATGTATCGCTCTTACCGTTATTGTACTGCTGCAGGAGGGAAAGTCTTCAGGATTAGGCTCCATCAGCGGCATGGCAGACAGCTACTGGGGCAAGAACAAAGGCCGTTCCATGGAAGGTACTCTGGAGAAATTTACCAAGTTCGCAGCAGCAGCGGTTTTGGTGCTGGCGCTGGTGCTGAACATTATCTGGTAAAGATACAGCAAAGCAGACACTCTTGGCAACAAGGGTGTTTTTGTCATTATAAGGAGGAAAAATGGCAGAAGATTTATTAAAAGAACAGAAAGAACTGCTGGTTCAGATGTTTGATGAAAAAACATATGTTCCCATGAAATTAAAAGAATTGGCAGTGTTTCTGGATATTCCCAAGGCCAGAAGGCAGGAGCTGAAAAATGTTCTGGACATCCTTCTTGAGGAAGGGAAAATCGGCATATCCAAAAAGGGCAAGTACGGCAGGGCCCAGGATTTTGCCAGAGTGGGGATTTTTACGGGCCATGCAAGAGGATTTGGCTTTGTAACCATAGAAGGACAGGAACAGGATATATTTATCCCCGCAGAAAAGACTGCCGGCGCCATGAACGGCGACAAAGTCCAGGTGGTAACAGAAGAGGCGGGCACAAAGGGCAGGCGGCCGGAAGGGACGATCCTGCGGATTCTGGAGCGGGCCAATAAGACGATTATCGGATACTACCAGAAGAATAGAAGCTATGGGTTCGTGCTGCCGGATAATCAGAAGCTGAATCAGGATATCTTTATCCCTCAGGGAAAGGATATGGGGGCGGTTACAGGGCACAAAGTCGTGGTGAAGCTTACAGACTATGGTGATGGGCGCCATAAGCCGGAGGGAATCATCACGGAGATCATCGGCCATGTCAATGATCCGGGGACGGATATTGTATCCATCATAAAGGCCTATGGCCTGCCGGAGGAATTCCCCCAGGAGGTTATGAGGGAGGCGGCCCTGATGCCCGGTAATGTGGATTCCAGAGAGATGGAGGGAAGGCTGGATCTGCGCAGCGTGCCGACTGTGACCATAGACGGGGAGGATGCCAAGGATCTGGACGATGCCATAACCATCTCCAGGGAAGGAGACGGCCATTACACCCTGGGAGTGCATATTGCAGACGTGACCCATTATGTCCGGGAGGGCCAGCCTTTGGATCAGGAGGCTTTAAAACGGGGAACCAGCGTGTACCTGGTAGACAGGGTTATTCCTATGCTGCCTCACAGGCTGTCCAACGGCATCTGTTCTCTGAACGCAGGAGAGGACAGGCTGGCCTTAAGCTGCATCATGGAGATTGACGACAGGGGGAATGTGCTGGGGCATCGGATTGCGGAAAGCGTGATCCGGGTGGACAGGCGCATGACCTATACAAAGGTCAATGCCATTGTGACGGATCA
>CATLBO010000177.1 GCA_949879025.1 uncultured Hungatella sp.
GATTCGCTTTTTGGACCATTTTCCGTTAAAATAGAAGTATCAAATTTAACGGAAGAAGGTGGTCTGAATGCCAGTAAATGTTACACCTGAAATGGTTCAGCAATTGCTTGAACAGGATGCTTCATTGCTCAGGCAAAATAAAATTCTCACAGCAACTATTACTGAGTTAAATCAGGCCATACAGGAACTGAAGGGACAGCTTAATAAGAACTCCAAAAACAGTTCCAAACCACCTTCAAGTGATGGCTATAAAAAACCTTCTCTTAAGAGTCTGCGCAAACCATCCGGAAAAAGGTCGGTGGACAGGACGGGCAGCAAAAGACCTGGAACCACTGCTGCCATGGTCAGAGAGCCTTCCGACCAAATGTCATAGAATACGCCGCTGAGAAGTGGTGCTTTTTCCTTCTGTTTTTACAATGATTTCACCCTATCCCAATTTCCCATATGCTTCTCCTTATGCTATGCATTAAACAACCGCCCCATTATTCTTCAAATCCTCCTCCACCCCATCCTCACAGATCACCCCGGTAAAGTCATAGGCATCTACGTTAAAATTTGTAATGATCCTTGTGCTGCCATGGTATCTGCAGTACAGTTCGTGGCTGTAGACAATGATTCCGTCCGACATTATGCACACCAGTTCCCCGTTGGTTTCGTTAAAATTCATGTCAAGCACATTTCCGTACAGTTTCGTATCAATGACGTTTTCGTACCATTTCCCAGCGTTTTTTCCCTCTTTGGTTTTGAAGCTGAAATAATTAAAGATTTCAAACTGGCTGCCTCCCCCGCTGCAGGCAATGGCATCTTTGGCTGGATGGCCCACTATCATCTTATTGCCGGCCCCAGGCTTTAAAGTCCTTGTCCGCTGTCCGGTTCCTGTGTGATAAATGCTTACTATCTGATTGCTTGTGGCCAATGCCGCAAATGGCTGTCCTTTCATGCAGAAAATTCCCGTTACCGCACCATCTTCCCGGTTAATGCTTAACTGCCTGCCGTCTCTGGTGCTGGAAAACACCGCACATCTTCTGCTGCCTCCTGCCGCAATCAGCTTTCCGTTTGGCAAAAAGGCAGCGATCCGGCTGTCCTTCTGGATATTTTCTATTTTTGAAAACTCCCTGGTTTCCAAGTTAAACAGCTCCAGCATATGGGAACTGTTCTTATAGAGCACCTGGTTTCCATAGGAAGTCAGCTTCCCATATTGATTTGAAATAAATGTTCCGGAAATACTGTACATGTTTCCTTCATCTGCCCAGCTGCGTATCCAATATTCTCCCCCCATCTCTCCTATGATCCACTCTCCCTGCTCCGACAAATGGATGCTGCCGGTTTTCTCGCTGCACAGCCATTCCCCACACCTGGTTTTTGTCTCCAAGTCCCACATCTGCATCTTTCTGCGGCAGTTGTCGCTTTTCTGGCTCAGTGTGACAGCCCTTTTTCCGTCTCCTGAAATAGCGGCCGCTTTTAACCTCGTTATCCCTTTGGCAAGAACAGCAAAGGTTTCTCCGCCCCGCCGGACAATCATCGTACCGTCATTGTAAGAACAAGCTGTCAATTCGCCCTTATGACTTACTGCCTGAGCATGGCATCCGGCAGGATCTTGTCTCCCTGCCTTATGCTTATGACGTTGTTCCATCCATATGGAAAGGACTTCGCCGTCAGCAGGATTTTCCCATGCATGCTGCCTTGCCTGGTCGTATGTCATGGAACCGTTTATTAAATCGTATCTGCGCTCTCTGTTATTGTAATAAAACCGCAGTTGGTCTCCTGTCAGCACTATGATTCGGAGCCTGCTGTCAATTGCATCGCAAATCACGCTTGTATGGCTCCATCTGCCGCCGTCATTTTTATACACATAAATAACTTCCCCTGACCGGTTAGAGGATTTTGCCAATAAATAGCGGCTGTCCCTGGTAAAGCAGAAGGCAGCTATTCTCTGCCCAAAAAAGTGAATCAGGCCGCTCTGCCCAGTAGCCATAGACCAAATCTGGATCATCCCGTCAGCCGCTCCTGCAAGCCATTCATCTTCCTGGGAAAACTCAAGACAGCCGAAAACTGCCGGCGTTTTCTCGGAAAGGGCCAGAGATACCCGGCTGATTTTGGCGCCCTTCATAGAGATCCGTCCCGGAATGCCGGAATAATCCGGAAGTCTTGTGCTACGCAGATCCAGGCCGGAATAGTCGGGAATTCCCCCTTCCTTTGTATATGGGAAAGCCTGAATCAGATTAAAAAGCTGATTTTTTATCTCATTTTCATCCCGCCCTTTCGAATAACCTGCAACCCTTTTTGCCTGTCCTTCCCAGTATCTCCCAGCCATGGGCCCCATAAGTTTTAAAATATAGTAAGGGAATCTTCTCTGATTCCATATGATGTTAACAGAATCCTGATCAACATTATTTATAATCCAGTATGCAGACATATAATCTCTGTAAATCTGGTGGGGAAATGCAAACAGTTCCCTGTTTTCATGTATAAGATGCATCTCTTTAACCAGAAAATCATCAATGTCAAATGCCCCAATGTCCGGAATTAACCGGATTCGGTAAGTTCTCTGTATCTTCCTGAACTGATTATCTAAAAAGCTACATTGATTTGCTGCCTGAGCAGCTTCTTTGAGTACATGTTCAAACTCTTCTGCAGAAATGCTTATCCGGTTTCCCTTTTCCAAACAATATCCTATAAACGGCAGCGCATACCCAATGCACTTATATGCAATAAGAAGCTTTTCTCCATTAAGCTGAACACGTTCAAGAAGAACCGCAATCTGGGCTAAAAAATAATTGCAGATTAGCTGTCCTGCATTCTCAATAGGATCACGCCACGGAAGGTAATTCTCCTGGTGCCTTTCCATGATTGGGCATACCTGCTTATACATTAAAAGAAGCATTGGATTTCTCAGAAGCCTCTGCAGCGTATACGTGCCTTTCACATGCTGCAGTTCTGTTTCAGATAAAACACCTGACATCTGCCTGTCTGACAGTTCCTGGACAATGGCCGTCCGGAAAGGTATTTTATATCTCTTTGTAAAATCTTCTCTCGACGATACCACCATCTGCAGTCCGCAATAAAGAGACAGCCCTTTTATCTCCCTGGCATACCGCTGGGCCGCCTCTGCTCCCACCTCATTGAATCCATCCAGAAGCAGGATCAGCGCCGGCTCTGTGGTGTCGCTGCCAGCAAACTCATACAGCTTGTCTTGTGCATGATCGGTTCCCAACAATAATCTGCACACTGCCTGTTCAATGCCCAAGTTCTGGGCTTCCAGCTGCTCAAACGGAAGATAGAGAATAGGCTGCTGCTCTTTTTGCCTTGCCCCGTCAAGCATCAGTGTAGTCTTTCCCATTCCGCCGTCAGCCAGAAGCACCACATGCTTATCCTCTCTCCACAGTTCATCTAACAGCCGGATCAACGGGTTTCTTCCGTCATTGGCATACAAAGCCCCACCGCATTGAAGGTTTGGCAGCAGTTCCGGTATAATCTCCTGATGAAAATATCGGCTGTTTCTTGTTTTGCATAGACGGGCCTTGGAGGATGTCTCTGCACTATTTTCTGGAAGCCCCAAGGCAAAAGGGAATTTATTTTCCTCCGCATATCCGTGCCAGATAATGGGATATTCCGCCCATCCCTCCTGAAACCAGGTATATGCCCTGATAAAACCGCACCCGGCTTTTGTATCATACTCTCCCGCAAGAACTGCAGCGCTGGTTCTGTCCTCATAGCGCAGTTCCCCGGTCTGAACGGAATAGATATAATTGTAGGGCATCAGATTGTGGTCATGTTCATGTCCTGCAAGCCACAGCCTAATATGGTTCTTCTGCAGAAGCTGGGATACGGATTTTCTCTCATCCTGCGACAGAGATGCCATGGCATAGTGGGTAAGCAGGATCGTCGGCTTAGACGCATTCAAGGTTTTTATGGCATCATACAGGGGCTTGGTTCCCAGAATCAGATCCCGTTCCTGGTCTGTCCCGTAAGAAAGCGTTGTATCCACATGAAGAATATTGAAATAATCTGTCTCGATCACAAAATGAGGCTTAAGGGGGTCCTCATACATGGCAAGGCGGCCTGGGACATCTGCATAAACCGAAGCAAGCAGTGCCCGGAACTCTTCCTGCCCTGCGTGTATCGCCTCTAAATCTGCTTTCTCAATTTTTCCAACCCTGGAATCATAATAAGAACTTCCCGGGGCTTTGGCATTATACATGCGCCTTATGGCTTCCGCCCTTCCCAGGCTGTATATATTAACATCATGATTGCCAGGAACCATAAACAGATTTTCCATCGGAACATGCACGGATCTGCACAAAGCCTTAATATACTCAGCAGAATCAGCCGAAAAACCGCCTGACGGGGCATAGCGGATATCCCCAGTGCAGAAAACATAATCGCAGCCGTTTACGCTTTTCTCCAAAAACCCAGGCAGCTCATCCCTCAAAAGCTCTGTCTCCATTCCATCGCTGTTCAGATGCAGATCCGAAATATGTATCCATCTGACAGTTGCCATTGTATCTCACCTGACTTTCATTTGTACTTTATTTATTAGTCATATGTACCTCTTTTATTTTACTATCAGGAGCCATACACAGCAAGTAACAGCCCATATTTTCATCAGGAGATTATACCAGAACTGCTGCCAAACCTTCAATGTGGCGGGGCTTTCTGTATCAATCATGATCATGAGAGGAAAATTCTCTATCTTTCTGTTCCAGTAGGTTACCGCCTTTTAGATAGGGAAAAGAGCAAGCCTGTTTTGGCTGCCCAGCTGGCAAAACAGGCTATGAAAGCCATTGGCCCGGGCCAACATATGCGGCATCTGGCATCCAAAAGCAGGAAAGTGAAAATGCTGGAGCCTAAATCTAATATAATTTTTTATAAAACAGGGGGAACACAGCAAAACAGTATGGCAGAAGGTTACTGCGATTATAATGAGTTTGTTTGACAAAGAACAGATAATAAGGTTAACAGCGTAAGGACGCATGGAACAATCCATAAAAACCATGCGTCTTTTAACGCTGAAAAGAGGAACGCCACCAGCAGCACTGCACCACCGCTGGCCACAAGGCAAACACTGCCCTGTTTAC
>CATLBO010000178.1 GCA_949879025.1 uncultured Hungatella sp.
AAGCAAACGCGCCTCCTACAGGGCAGCAATGGACTATCTTGAAAAGCCTTCCTATGAGGAGCATGATGTCTACCGCGCCCTGGACGTGCTTGCCTCCGAGTGCGACTTCATACAGTCGGAAGCCTATTCCACATCCTCGCCGAACGGCATAGATATGGGAACTATCTGTGCATCCCCAACCACGATGTGGGGTGTGAGCTCTCCGATTTCTCCGATATCTTCTGGAATGAAGAAAGGATCGGCTCCCTGATGCGGAAGATGGATGCGGTGACTGTCGCCACCGGCCTGGTCCATCTTCCTGCCCTGGCTGGCACGCAGGAGGGGATATGAACTCCTTATATTGGCTGTGGATTCCATGACGGGATCCACAGCCAGTTATATTTCAGGTGAAAATCCATGCTGACAGCAGTGCGCCACATTTTCGGCAGGATCATACATTCACAGGCGGCACTGCGCAGTCAATTGGATAAAGGTTGGAAAAATAATTCGCGGTTTGCGTCTCCCTCAATTCGCCGTCCGACACTGTGGAAACGGCTGTTTCCATTTTTCTTTTCTTGTGTATTTTTTCCAAAAATTTCGTTCCGATTCCATCAGTTCCTCCAGATGCGCCAGCCCTATCCTACCCTGTTCCTCAACAAAGGTTTCCAGGGAGACAGTCTCCCCTTTCCCATCCATCACACTTCCGTCTTCTTTCAGGGCAAATGCGGTCTGAAGCTCTCCATTCCGGTAATATCCCCAGAGAAGGTTTCGTGCCAATGCCTGGCCTGTCGGACGCTCCCTCATTTTCTTCCAGTCGGAACACCTCCACATGTAGTTGCAGACAAAAGCACGCAAAAGAGCCGCTTTCTGCCTTTTTATGAATTTTTTATCGGAAACATCGTCCGGCTCCTCCTGTACGGGAAGCAGAGCGCAGGCCCGCAGCGTTTTTTCCAGTTCCAATTGCTCATAATCCGTATTCGCAAGCTTCTCACAGATGACCTGACACTGCTGCTTCAGTTTTTTTGTTTTATGCTCTGTATGTAGGAATGCCTGATTGTCAAACTCACAGAACAGGTAGAGAAATTCCATCCATATTCTCTGCCATTCCGTCTGATAAGAGGAATGATGATGGGCAATCACCTCTCCGAGCACTTTTTTGTCAAGAAGACGGATTGCCGAATCCCAGTCCATTCGGACAGCGGCCCTGACTGCATCTGGAGACAGATTGTACATGCGGTTTGTGGTCATCCCCAGCAGATAAGCGCACATGGTATCCATCGGCTTCCATCCAACGCGGTAAAGAAGTTCCATGCTGCTTTCATGGGACGCCTGTAGGAACCGTTCCCGCATATCCGTAAATCCCAAAAGCGTCTGGTATTTCCCATTGGAATTGACATAATGGTTATATTTTTCCGCCCAGAATATCCTGACAGTGGGGCTTAATTCAAACAGCAGGCTCCTCCAGTCGTTCTGTTTCTCGCTCCCCTCGTCAAGGCTCTGTCTTTCTTCTGTCTCAAATTTGCGGGGGACACAATACTTTGGCATGACCTGCTCCATTTGTGAAAGGATATCTTCGGTATTCTCCCCCTGTTCCAATATTGTTAAAAGATCGTTCGGAATCCATCCCTGCAGGTTTGGATCACGGAATGCCCTGCGGACCTTTTCAAGCTGCTCCTTTTTCTCCTGCATTTTTGCAAATCCCCCTGTCATCCATTCCTTTCCGTATTTTTCGTCAGGCCGTGGTAGTATCGCATAAATCGGCATACTTCCTCATAGGTCTCCCGGATTGCGTCCTGGCGTTTTTGTATATCCGAAATCTCCTTTGTCACCAGAAAGAGTTGCGCATTGCGGTACATCACCGCCATGGCGTCTCTGGGGTCATTGCAGGCATTCGGAAATTCCCTCAGACGGTTTTCCATATAATCGGAATTGTGTCTCACGCATTCTTCAAGGTGCGCATATCCTTCCGTTTCCTTTCCAGTCAGCAGATCCCATACGCCAAACAGATAGCTGTCCGCTTTCCAGGGATCTGGCTTTCCCTCCGTATCCATATTCCACATAGGCCGGTCGGTTCTCGGATCGTTTGGGCCTTTCTCTGTGGCTTTCAGGTAATCCTGGCGCTCTTTTGCAAAGTAGGTTTCCAGACTGTCAATCTTCTGCCACCCCGGCAGCACGCCGTCGGCCAGGAAAGTCAGGATATCATCAAATTTTCCGTTGATGCTCTCTACCATGGCGGCATCCACAGCTACCGTACCATACTGAATCACGCCCCACCCATTGCGCATCTTTTGAAAATATTCCCCTTGGCCGATGTGCCCCGGCAGGCCTAAAATTCCGTACTGTATGGCGTATATGGGACAGAGATAACAGTTCATGGCCTCATATCCGCCGCCCCTGAAATAACCGATAAACTGAATCCGGAATACCAGGCCGTTCTTTTCCCGCACAAAGGTTTTGGGGCCTGCTTTTTCATGCCGTATTCCTTTGCGACAGGAGCGATCTTTGCTTGCAGGTTCTCCTTTAAGCGCAGTTTCAGTTCTTCCCCACATTCTTTCCACTGTTCGGTTGTCCTCGCGTTTTTATAGCCGAAAACTTTCGCTGGTTTCTGGCCGGGCGGCATCCCCAGCAGGCTTTTCCAGTCAAAAGAAATGGATTCCGTCGGATGTTTCTCCAGATATTCCTCCCAGGCACGCCTGGCAGGCACCGTTTTCCTGTGGTAGGCTTCCATGGCTTTCTGCCTGTCGCGAATCTCCTCCTCCCGTGCTTTTTCCTCATAATAACCGGACGTCTCCACCGGGCGCCCCTGGGCATGGAAATAATAGGCAACACCGCCCTGAGTCTTTGTCATCCAGTAATAGTTTGCACTCCATAAAGCAGGCATGATCCGCCCTCTGTCTCCACGGGTCAGGTTCTCTTCCAGCTTAAGCCTGTTGCTGTTCCACCATTTTTCCCACTCCACCGGCTCTACTTCCCCCGCCACAATGCGCAAAAACATCCGTTTCATCTCTTCCTGAAATCCCATCTTTATTCTCCCTCCCCTTTTCTTTCCGCCACCGCATACTGAAAGCCTGCGCTCATGCCACATGTTCAGGCAGGCAGAATCTCTGTTCTTCATTCATCTCTGTTGTCCAGCCCCGATTTTACATACAGCCTAAAAATTTATCTAACATTTTGCGTTTTACTGTCGTCATAAAAACCGCCCTGTTTCAACTATCAAATAATGATTCCAGCCGTTCCTGGACCGACTCATCCTTTGTCACGAACCAAAAGGTACATTCTTCGCTGTCATACAGCCCAACAGCCTGTCCTTCCATAATCTGATAAAGTATCCGGGTATTGCCTGCGGCTATCCTGTCTGTAATGCCTGCAATTGGGGACAGGTACGGATGCAGCTTCTCTCCTTCCAGAAGCATTGCCGGTTCAAAATCCGGGAACTCCCAAAGAATCAGATCCAGCGCCTCATCACAGGCCAGCGCCCACAGAAATTCTGCCGCAAGGAAACCGTCTAAAATACCATATGCGTTCCATTGGGAAACGCCATCATTGGCACGGCGGTACAGAAACGGACTGTTAAGTTCTGCCGCCCAGTGATACACTGCCTGGTTTTCTTCCAGAAAGTTCAGCTTTCCGTCCTTTGTCTGCTTCAGGCCGGAAAGAGGACGAACCACATTATAACTGCGATAAAACTTACTTGGCAGAAAGCGGTAAAACTCTGTCATCGGCAGCGGAAGCGGATTTCCCAGACGGACTTCTGCCCGGCCGATGCTTTCCTCCTTCGCTCCTCTGCCCTCAATTCCGGCAAATTCACAGAGGAACTGTAATACCGGGGCAATGGATTCCAGCTCCCGTTCCTGGGGCGGTTCGGGCGGAGCCGAATTGAAGATGGGATGCCCGTCCTGGCTTTTTATCCAGACATATTTGAAGCCCATCCGCTTCATGAGCTGCTCCAGTTCTTTGTCGGTCTTACCGCCAAAATAGGCCGTTTTTGAATAGAGAATGTATCCGCATAAAAGCTGGAATGGCTCTTCCATAAAGTTTACATTAAAATTTATTCTGACACTGGAAAGCTGTTCTAAGGGGATATGATAAAAAGCATTCAGGGGAAGTTCCTTCAGTCTTTTCCAATAGTCTGCCGTCTTATCCCGGTTGACGGCTATAACGCTGGGCTGGGCCTGGGTCTGCTGGTATCCCAGCCACTCCACAATCCATCTGGAAAGGTTTGACTGATTACACGGCACTTCATGGCCCGCCAGATGCTTTTCTTCCTTACGTGTTTCCGGCGATATATAGAGGCCCCACATCTGGGGATCTTCCAGATTGTCGTTGCTCATAATGTCCTTGCTTTTATGATACCGGCTTACTTCCAATCCATAACCGTACCTTTCATGCCGACAGAAGGGCAGAATCGTAATGACTGTATCCGTCCAGCTGATACGTTTATAGATTTTCAGTTCCTCAAAAGGAATCAGATTTCCCTTTCCTGAAAAGGCTGGGTCATCGGGATGAAAGGTCAGATATAACTCCTTAAGAGCCTGGGGCAGAGCAAATCCCAGCTCTCTCTCCTTGTCTGCAATGTCCTCCGATGTCACAGAACTTTTCATGCTGCTGCCAAAAGACTTTATCTTACACAGTTCCTTCAGTATCACAGTAATATACCTCCATCTCTCCTAAAGCATATTTTAAGATCATTTCTTATGTCAGCCAGCTCAATCCCATCTTTGTTTCTTCTTCCAGATTCTTCAGTGGCTCTTCTCCGTGAGCAGCTACATACAGCATTTTCAACCGCTTATCGTAGACAGCGATCATGTTATTTTCAGGAGAGTGATACAGCTGCTGCATATTTTCCATTGTCAGTTTCTGAAAACAAGGTATTATATTTTTTCCCAATGCTCCTTTTGCACTTAACGATCGCTTCGTACATTGAGGGATTTCTGCCAGAACAATTCCCAGGTCTTCTCTGTTCATGATGTTCCAGAATAATTGAGTTACAACAAACCCATCTATCACACCATATTCGCTCCACGAACCATCCATTTCCGAACGATAAACGATTGGCGACAGATGCTCA
>CATLBO010000179.1 GCA_949879025.1 uncultured Hungatella sp.
TCTGTAAGTTAATGTGTTTGGTCATACATTAATTTTACACCAACTGCCGGATACTTTCGAGGTCTGGCAGTTATTTTTTTGCATAGAAAAGGAGCTGCGCACTAATTACTTAGTGCGACAGCCCCCGTGGGGATACGCTGCGGCTGCGGGTATCTGCCCCATGGCGAAACGATTTTCATGGGCAGATACCGTAACGGTTCAGGTTGACTGAACTGTTACAAAATATGAAAATAATGAATTTAAGGAATTAAAGCGCCAATGCTATAGTAGAACAATAAGAAACCTGAACAAAAGCGTATGGCAGAGCTTTTGACAGAAAAAATCAAAAGAAAAGAGGAAATTACAATGAGCCAGTTAGCAATCTGTCTGATCATCTTCGCAGTGACAGTAGCCGGTTACTGCAGCGGCCTTTACAGTCTGGCGACCATCTCCATGACGTCCTTTGCAGCCCTGACCCTTACGGGATGCCTGGACGCCAAAGAGGCCATCGGCTATTTTGCCAACAGCAACGTGATTATGATCGCCGGCATGTGTGTAGTGGCAGCAGGCTTTAACCGCACCCAGTTCTGCACTAATCTGGCAGACTCCATTTCCAGGGTGTCTAAAGGCAGCATGAGTAAAATGATGCTGGGCTACGTTCTTATCGGTGTGCTGTTGAGCCAGTTTATTCAGAGTCCGGTGGTAGCGTTCGGTATCGTGGCTCCAATGCTGATTGCGTCGGCAGAGTCTATGGGGCTGAACTGCAGCAAGGTGGTATTCCCCGTAGGCGTGTCAACCATCTGTACCTGTTGCACTCTGCCTGTAGGTGCAGGCGCCACTATCGCTGCCGAGTTAAACGGTTACATCGAATCCTACGGCTATATGGAGCATATGGTGGGATTCTTAGACCCCATGAAGGCCCGTTTTCCTATGCTGATTATCGCTATCGTGTATTTTGCCTTCTTCGCAACGAAGTTCTCACCTGAGGTATCGCCTGTGGCTATCGTGGATTCCGGCAAAAAGGCCAAGGCAAAGGAACCGTTAAAGCCATTTGCGGAAAAAGCAGGTATCATTATCTTCTTCGGCGATGCTCTAGCTCTGATGTTTGCGGACAAGCTCCATCTGGCAACTTGGCAGGTATGTCTCATCGGTGCTCTTCTGATGGTTCTGTGCGGTGTGCTGAAGCCCAGAGAGGCTACGGCTTCCCTTCCCATGAGCATGCTCCTTCTGATCGTAGGTGCGCTGGCTATGGCCGGAGCCTTAAGCAGCACCGGAGCCGGTGACCTGATTGGCGGCATGATTGCCAATGTAGTTCAGGGGTTAGGCGGCAATTCCTACCTGGTAGGGCTGATTTTCTTCATCATTCCTTTTATTCTGACTCAGTTTATGAGCAACCGGGGAACTATGATGATCTTTCATCCTATTGCTATCGCCACCTGCGCCAGTATCGGAGGCAATCCGGTAGGACTTATGATTCTGATTCAGGCAGCCTGCCTGTCAGCATTTATGACGCCTATGGCTACGGCGGCAGTTCCCTACATCATGGAGCAGGGCGGATATAATCAGGCTTCTATGGTGAAACAGGGTATGCTGTTTGCAGTGATCGCCTGTGTGGTGTCTGTGGGATGGATTATGACGATTTTCCCCATTTTGTAGATCTGTACAATATTAAGGTGTTGGAATCCTGAAAATTAAGGTTTGGAAAACATCGGCTCCGTTGCCATGGGGCCGGTGCTTTTTTGACGGAGGCCGTTGCAAAATAGATGAGTAATCATCTATTTTGCAACAGTTCCATTTTTCGTTTTTGCCCAAAAACAGATAGCACTGACGCTTAAAAATTTTCGTAAACAAATGTTACAGAAAAGCTTGTCCACTATATCATCCAGATGAATCAATCATTAGGAAACAGGTGGTAAATCCGGTGGGAATGATTATGGCAGCGGCGTTAATGCTGCGCTATACGTTTAAGCTGGAAGAAGAGGCAGCTATTATGGAACAGGAAGTGGATTAGACACTGAAAAATGGAAATGCGACAGTGGATATATGGGAGGAGGGAAAAACGCTTATTTCAACCGGTGAAATGGGGGACAAGGTAGTGGAGGAAATAGAATTAATATAGAAAAATTGAACTCTCTTTGTGAAAGTGACGAATGAGGTTAGAGCTTAAGAAGTTAATTGATAGAATTGAAGTAGAGATAAGGCGATTAAATATTACTATTTACTGGGTAAATGGGGTGTTTAATCGCCTTATTTTTGCTTTCTGTTTATTAATTGGATTAATAAGAAATTTTTTATGTAATATTTATAATTTTTCGATTATTTCATCAAAAACGCCTGTCTTCCATATGAAAGGGAGAATCAGGCGTTTCTTACTATGGCTGTAATGCAGAGGGGAGGTGATTCCCTTGAAGCTGACCAGTCAGGAACAGGAGATTGTGTGGAAAAAATTCTGCAGCTACTGCATTAAAGTGATTGACGGAGAGATATTGAACTATCTTGATGAACTAAAGAGACAACAGGAACATGAAGTTTGCTTTTCAGACCTTACCAAAGAACAGCAGAATCAACTTTATACCTATGATGAAATTCTGAAAGGCACCCATTTCCAGGTGATGGACATGGAGGTGGAGGTAAATGACGATCAAATCAGCGAGGCACTTGGCCGTTTATCGGAGAAAAGGCGGATGATTATACTTATGGCGTATTTTCTGGACATGAAAGAGGCCGAGATCGCCCAGTGTATGGAACTTGTACAAAGCACCATACATTACCACAAGGCTGAGTCCTTGCGGCTGCTGAAGGAGTTTTTAGAGTAAAGGTAAACGAAATACATGGGAGAAAAGAGGTATGGGAAGCCGATTGCATTTGAAACCGTGCAGGCGGCGATACAGGGGGACGTGGATTCTATCAATCAGATTATTGCCTACTTTCAGCCATACATCAATGCCAGAAGCCGGAGAAAGTTTATTAATGGGTTCGGCGTGACAGAGTTTGTGACAGACGAGTATATGAAAAGGCGGGTGGAGACAAAGCTGATAACAAAAATTTTGGATTTTAAGATCCAGGTCTGATGATTTTTCATGGAGAGTATCCCTTTCTGCTCTCCGAGAAAGATACGGACAGGCGTACCTTGACAAGTAAATATGGAAATCCTGCAGGAAATAGGAAACGGCGGAGCTGTATAACCGATACGCCAGGACTGTCTGTCCCTTAAATTTTACGATGCTTATGATATGGCGCTATAAAGATTGGGGATTGAAAACGATGAAATGCTGTTTCGGGCATTGAAGCAAAGGCACGAGCGAAAACTATCTGGTTGTAGGTAAAGAAAGGGAACTTTGCGGCCATGATGCCGTTTCTGATAATGCTGCCCAATAAAATGAGGGCATTATACTTCCGGAGGTAAACTGCTTCGGTTGGGGCTGTTTCCCAACAGCTGTCTGCAGGAACTCATCGCGGGAGGAAACGGGAGGATGTGAAAAATCAGGCAAAGCAGAAAACAGGCCGAAGAAGGCGCGTTATGTTTGGCATAATCCCATGACATTCAGACAAGCGGGGATGACATATCTTGAAAGGGGAGGTGTTGCCTATGGGACGGATCCCAAATATGGATTTTGAAAAAATGAGGAATGTGGATGTAAGGACAGTGGACCGGGAAAGCCTGGTGGACATCAGCGGGATACATATGAATCCCCAGATGCCCCGTGAGCAGAGACTGGCGGATTTTGTGAGCCAGATTGGAAACCCATACTGTTACCGCTGCGGAAAAGTTGTGGTAAAAGTAAGCTTTGCTGATACCAGTGTAACTTTGGAAGACCGCCTGGAGCATTATCTGAAAACGCTATAGGGGAGAAAAACGGTACGAATTCAATTGATTGACAGTTGGGCTTGACTTTACCACTTTAAAGTGGTATATTCAAAGCAATAAGCATAACGGTGAAGCCCATTGTAAAAAGTTTTGCTGAGGATTTTTTACAGGACGGAGGTTCACCATGAAAAATTTAACAGAGGACAGGATATACCGTGCTGCACTTTATGTCCGCCTGTCAAAAGAGGACGGCGACAAAGAGGAAAGCGACAGTATCGTGAATCAGAAAGACCTTATCAGGAGTTTCCTGGCGGATAAGCCGGATATCCGTATCTGCGCCGAGTGCGTGGATGACGGGTACAGCGGGGCCGATTTTGACCGTCCCGATTTTAAGCGGATGATCCGTGAGATGGAAGCGGGCAGGATAGACTGCGTTGTGGTCAAGGATTTATCCAGGTTTGGCCGTAATTTTGTGGAGGCGGGGCGTTACATTGACCAGATATTTCCGGCCCTTGGCATCCGTTTTATTGCCATTAATGACCATTATGACAGTATAAACGGGCGGACATCTTCCGATAAGATTCTGATCCCTTTTAAGAACCTGATAAACGATGCCTATTGCTGGGATATATCCATTAAGGTCAGGAGCCAGCTTGAGATCAAGAGAAAGAAAGGGGATTTCATCGGCTCCTTTGCCGTATACGGCTATCTAAAAGACTCTTCTGACCGGCATAAGCTGGTTGTTGACGATTATGCCGCTGCTGTGGTCAGGGATATTTTCCGTTGGAAGCTGGAAGGGGCAAGTCAGCAGAGGATTGCCGACCGGCTGAACGGGCGTGGGGAATTATCCCCCATGGAATACAAGCGTTTTTGCGGCCTGCAGTATAAATCGGGGTTCCAGGTGAACCCCAAGGCGAAATGGATGGCGGTGGCTATTGGCCGGATATTGCGTAATGAATTTTATATCGGCACGTTAGTCCAGGGGAGGCGGACAACACCGAACCACAAGGTGAAAAAGACCATACAAAAGCCCAGCGGGGAATGGATACGGGTGGAAGACAGCCATCCGGCCATTATAGAAAAGGAAGATTTTTTCGCAGTGGGGCGGCTTCTGCTGCAGGACACCAGGGTGGCGCCAAAAGAGGAGGCCGTGTACCTGTTTTCCGGGCTGGCATTCTGCGGCGACTGTAAACAGAACATGGTA
>CATLBO010000180.1 GCA_949879025.1 uncultured Hungatella sp.
AGTTTTTGTGAATGATGATGTGTTGAATGCTGCATCAAAACTAGTGATAGAAACTATTGCAAAGGCAGTTCCAGAGGAATGCCTTTGCACAGCAGTTATCGATGAAATATTAGAAAAAGCTAAAGCCAGGACCCGTGCAATGCCTATAGCATTTTTTCAGCAATGTCTTGAAGCGAATAAGAGATGACGCGCATTTCCTTATTTTCTGTAGAAGCACGGAGCCCACATACATTGTGAAGATACTTTGGAAGTATTTCAATTGTTTCACAATAAAAATGTTTGGAGTTGGACTGATATTTAATTGTGAAAGTTATGGATTCACGCGTTGAAAACTTTTTGCCGTCAATAACATATGAGATTTTCTGACCAGGAGCCAATGATACACCTGATAATGCAACGAATGGCTTACGATCTGCATTAAGAGCGAATTCTAATGTGTCACAGCTAGAAGTGAAATTGACAATAGTGGCAGAAGATGCTCCAAAGTTCTTTAATATTAAATAATGGTGCATCGTATCAAAATATGTATTGTTGTAATAAATCGTAAGATAAGGCCTTGTACTGCTTTCGATCATTTTATGATTCTGCCGTAGAGTAATAACAACAGTAACAACTGATATGGCAGCTAAAATGAAAGATAGTATGCACAACACAAGATTGACAACAGTGGATATATCCATTAAGTATTTCTCCTTTCTTTATGTACTCAGCCATGGCAGTGGCCTGTACATCCAGTATAAAGGAGCCGGTAGGAGAGGTCAAGGGGAAGCAGGTGGATGGGAAACAAAAGGTATAGGTAAGAGAGGAGGTGAGAAAGGTGCTGAAGAGAATTTATCAGGAGCTGGTGGCGATAAGGAAAGAGCTTCAGGCTATTAGGAATAGAGAGAAGCCCTTTTCCGAGAAAGAATTTAAGGATTACATCAATCGTCTACTTGCAGAAGAGTACTTACATGGAAGGGAGTCCATAGTCATAAACGAAGAAAGGATGAAACATGGACTCGCCCCCATTTCAGGCGGAGATGTCGCTATCACAAGAATATCTGATAGCAATAAGGAATTGTCTCCTCAGGATTAATGGCATTAACAAATGGAACGATTTCCATACCAAGCTTGGAGTAGGTGGGAGGAACTAAGGGGTTTAACTCCTCTAAACTGATATTAATCTGACACCGGAAAAGAATAGTTATTTTGAAGGAGACGAGAGCCATGTGGGTAGTATTGTTGCTGAGTGTAGTAATTATCTGCACAACCATTCTTATTGGAATGTACATCTATTATTGTAGCGAAAACGAAGTCGGATTGTTTGAAAAACCTAAATACAATGAACGAATTAACAAGATGGAAAAACAGATAAGAGAGCTGGAAGAGAAAATTTTCTTGGAATAGAGGGGAGCGGTGAAGGGGCAGCAGGCGGATGGGAAACAAAAGGTATAGGTAAGAGAGGAGGTGAAACAAACGAAGAAAAGGGACAGACTTGTTGTGGATCATGATTTTAACCATATCATGGCAACGGATGTAAAAGTCTCAATAGCAACTGCATTCATTTTATTGGAGGCAGGTTTAAAAGAGGCGGCAAATTATGGGAGGTTTTCAGGGCGAGAGATATCGTTGTTAGAAAAGAAAGCGAGTCAGATGAAACAGGAGGTAAACAATTTCATTGACTCGCAAAAACAAAGGATTATTGCTGCTTCAGAAGCTCAATGGCATAATGGCTTCCAAGTTCCTGAATAATGGGAAGAGATGCCGAACCAATAGTGGATATGGCAGATGCAATCCTGTTCCAGATTTTGTTGGAGCGGATGGTATCAATGAATTCATGTCCGGAATAGGTAAGGCGGTATACGTTTATATCGCATATGCCGCCATCAGCATCTATTATATGGGTATCGACATAACCGGCTTCGTCTAAAAGGCAGAGGGTATAGGCAATTTCTTGCCGTGAATATTTTGGCAGAGCATCACAATAATCTTCTAAATTCAAAGGTTGCCAGCCCAAATTTTCATCAAGCCCAATGTGCTCTTCGCTATAAAGTAAGATCGCCCGTATACAATTGTGATCTAGTTTCATAAATAGAATATTCTCCTTTCTTATGTACTCAGCCATGGCAGTGGCCTGTACATCCAGTATAAAGGAGCCGGTAGGAGAGGTCAAGGGGAAGCAGGTGGATGGGAAACAAAAGGTATAGGTAAGAGAGGAGGTGAGGATAAGTGGCGGACGTTGCAGCAGCATTTATTCTGGGATGTGCAGTGGGGCTGTATGTTTACCGACAGGGAGTCATCAGTGTATTGAAGAGAATTCCAGCGACAAAGTGTGACTATTGTCAGTTTTATATGTTGATGGGGAAAGAGCCTTTCCCTCAAAAGGAGAAAGAGGGAAAGGAGCAGTAAGTCACTTTTTGGGCTTGGGAGGGCATGGAACAGGGATAGGATGTCTCGGACCAGGAGCACCTCCGCTGTCATTCCGTTTGGCGGGCGATGTAGAGGGCTTTGATACTGGCCGTGTAGATGGTCTAGCTCCTTTTGACATAAAACTTTCCTCCTTTCATTGTGGATAGTAGGTATTAAAGTAAGCGATACACTCTTCTTCAGCTTTCTTTTCGCAGTACCTTATTTCAGGCAGGTATGTGCCAGAATAAAATTGCGAGACAAGCTCAGAATACTGCGCTTCGTACTTGGCGATGATTTCAAGGATATGTTCATCTGTATAGTCATAGACATCAATCTCAAGCCAGCTATGGCGGATGGATAGAAGCAGTTTGTCAAGTGAGCAGATCATGAATTTGGTGGAGCAGAGCATATCGTTATAAGGCAGCTTTGGGAATATTGCCTGGACAAGCTGAGCCATGCATATCAGGAAGGACCATAATAATGGATAGGATTTCCAAAGACCCCACGCGGCAACGCTGGACAGGGCCGTTAGGCCGCAGAAAGCGGTGATTCCATTATTGACCGCATTAAGAAAGATTTGAAACCTTTTATAGTAAAAAAACTGATATGCGATTTTTTTATAACAGTTCCAGTATGTTTCTCTCATAAAGGCTCCTTTCTTCTGCACCTGGCGCTGGCGGTAGCCTGTATTAACAGTATAAAGGAGATGATGCATTAAATCAAGACAGAAAGGCAGTAAAAAGAAAGAGGGGGCATACATGCAAGAATTATAAAAGAAAGGATGTATTATGAAAAAGAAATTTTTAGCAGCGTTATTGTTTATAGCAATTTCAGTTCAATCGACTGGATGTACTGAAGCTTCCAGGGTGTCCTATAACCTTTCACAGGAAGCCGACAATTTCAACAGCGTGCGTCAGCTCACAGTGATCAATTGCCTGCAGGGGGATATCCTGTTTCAGAAGGGAGTATGGGTAAGAGCCTGTGTCATGCCTGCCAGAAGGCGGGCAGGGCACAGGGGGCAAAGAACCAGGCAGCCGGATTATATATATGAAGTGGAGTGTGAATATGCTTAGGAGAGGTGACAAGTATGTCAAGGATTGCACTTGGGCAGGAGCAGAGAAAGAGGAATAAAATTAAATACCTGACAGAATGGATAGACGGACGGATGCATTCTAAAGGCCTGACACAGGAGGCCGTGGCAAAAGAACTTAATATTTCCCAGGAAGCCCTTTCCATCAGGCTAAACCCTAAGACTTATAAAAAAAATAAAAGAGCTGATCCGTTCAAGTTTGGAGACCTGCTGGTTCTATTTGAGATATTAGAAGCTACACCAGAAGAAAAAGACCGGCTCTTGACTTTGTAATAGTTGCGACGTCGCAACAGAAAGGAGAGAAAGCAGTGTTGCCAAATAAAAGGACAATTGATTTCCAGACCAGGGAATCAGACTTTTCCGTGGTAGACATATCCTACATAGAGCTGCCGGAGAAGCCGACGGGCAGAATCAACCTGAGTAACATCCTGGGAACGTTTGCCTTCCTTGCCATGCTGGCGGCGCCGGGAGCAGTAGAGGGCGAAATGTACATAACTGCAGCTGCCCTGGTAGGCATCTGCGCGGTATGCGCCCGCCTGTCCATCCGCGAGGAAGGCAAAAGAAAATAGGCTCCGCGCCAGCCAAAGCATGTGAGCCTATCAGGAACATAAAAATTATGTCTTTATGCCCATTATAGGGGCAGAGAAAGGAGATGTCAATGGGAAAATTAGATTTTACACAACTGAAGGCGGCGATGGCCAGTGACTGGCTGAACGCCCTGGCTTTGTCGCATACGCGGATGAGGGGGCTTTCCGCTTTCAATGATCAGATATCAGCCAGCGTAAGCAAGTATGTCTACATTGAGGGAAGGGTTGATCTGCTGGCGGAGCTTCTGGGGCTGGAACTGGAAGAGACGATCTTATTCCATTCGCATGAGTATTGCTATGCCTTTGCCTTCGGGGGAGCGGAATTTGTGAGCTATCAAAAAGAAAGGCTGGAAAAATATGCAGGAGAAGCAGACAAGGGAATACCTGATGGACAAGTTCCTGCGGATGCCGGAACAGTTTAAAGAGGCATTCCATCGGAAGGAATGGGCCAGGGCAAAATACCTGTATGACAGCGCCATTGTCATCGGCCTGTTCCTGGAAGTCCCGGAATCTGTCCGGGAACAGGTCTTTGGCAGCAGGCAGCACGAGGAGGTGATCGACGGCATGTTCCCGGAATGGATGCTGGAACAGGTCATGAAGGAATGCGTTATCAAGAACCGGCTGGGCTTTGAATGTGTAGTCTACCGGATCCCCGGGGAGATCGGCTTTTATGGCGCCAGGCATGATCCGGGCACCGCTTACATGCCTGCGGAGGCGAATCCGGCATACCATGCGAAATAAAAGCAGAAAGGAGGGCGCCTGGATGAAGACAGCGGAAATCTACATAGGCACTACCCTGCGGGGATCAGCCAAAGGCATAGGCAAGG
>CATLBO010000181.1 GCA_949879025.1 uncultured Hungatella sp.
CAGAGAACAGTAACCCCCATGAGCCCGGCAGCGGACGAATCACAGCACAAGACAGTCAGGCGGGCGCATTTGGCATCTCTTAATTCATGCCGCCTATGCGGCGGGACTTTTTATAGTAAAGGAACGATGTCTATGTTAGAGAGGATAAACGGGCCTCAGGATATTAAGGATTTGAACAGGGAGGAACTGGAAATTCTGGCATCGGAGCTGAGACAGTTCCTGATTGAAAAGATCAGCGCTACCGGCGGGCATCTGGCTTCCAATTTGGGAGTTGTGGAACTGACCATGGCCATATATTTAACTTTCGACCTTCCAAAAGATAAAATTATCTGGGATGTGGGCCATCAGGCTTACACTCACAAAATATTAAGCGGACGGAAAGACTATTTTGATGATTTGCGGCAGTATGGGGGCCTAAGCGGATTCCCAAAGACAAAGGAAAGCCCTTGTGACTGCTTTGACACGGGACACAGTTCCACTTCCATATCCGCAGGGCTGGGCATGGCTCAGGCCAGGGATATTTTGGGGGAGGACTATTTTGTGGTGTCCATTATCGGGGACGGAGCCTTAACCGGCGGAATGGCTTATGAGGCCCTGAACAATGCAGCCCAGATTAAGAAGAACTTTATTATTATTTTAAATGACAACAACATGTCAATTTCCGAAAATGTAGGAGGGATTTCCCAGTATCTGGGAGGAATCCGGACAGGCAGCGGATACAATGATTTAAAGAAAAACGTAACCAGCATGCTAGAGAAGATCCCGGTGGCCGGCCCCAGGATAATTGATCGAATCAGCCGCACCAAGCAGGGAATCAAGCAGCTTTTGATTCCAGGAATGCTGTTTGAGGATATGGGGATTACGTATCTGGGGCCAGTGGACGGTCATGACCTGAAACGGCTGCGGCGGGTGCTTCAAGAGGCCAGGCGGCTGGATCATGTAGTCCTGGTTCATGTTCTTACTCAAAAAGGAAAAGGCTACGGTCCTGCGGAGAAAAACCCGTCCAGATTTCATGGGGTAGAGCCATTTGACATTGAGACGGGAAAACCAAAAAAGAAAAAAGAAAATCCTGCTTATACGGATATCTTTTCACGGAAATTGTGTCAACTGGCCCAGGAGCGGGAAGATATTGTGGCTGTGACAGCGGCTATGCCTGACGGGACAGGGCTTAAAAAGTTTGCCAGCTTGTATCCCAACCGATTTTTTGACGTGGGAATTGCAGAACAGCATGCTGTAACCAGCGCAGCAGGCATGGCGGCGGCAGGGCTTAAGCCAGTGGTGGCAGTGTATTCTTCATTTCTTCAAAGGGGATATGACCAGATCCTCCACGATGTTTGCATCCAGAATCTTCCAGTGATATTTGCCATTGACAGGGCAGGACTGGTGGGAAGCGACGGAGAGACTCATCAGGGGATTTTTGATTTATCGTATATGACATCCATTCCCAATATGAGCGTTATGGCTCCCAAGAATCTGTGGGAGCTGCGGAGACAGCTGGAGTTTGCAGTAAATTATAATGGCCCAATTGCCATCCGTTATCCCAGGGGTGAAGCATACAGAGGGCTTAAAGAGTTTAATGCGCCGATGGTATATGGGAAAGGCGAGATGATTTATGAGGAGGACGGCATTGCCCTTCTTGCAGTAGGCAGTATGGTCAGCACGGCAGAACATATCCGGGAAAAGATGAAGGCGGAAGGATACCATGTAACCTTGGCTAACGGCCGATTTATAAAACCAGTGGATTTTGGGCTGGCAGACAGGCTGGCGCAGAAACATGACTATATTGTGACATTGGAGGAAAACGTGCTTCAGGGCGGGTATGGACTGCAGATTGCAGCTTATGTCCATGAGCGCTATCCAGAAGTGAAAGTGCTGAATGTGGCGCTGCCGGACGCATATGTGGAACATGGAAATGTGTCGGTGCTCAGGGAAGGCCTGGGGATTGACAGTGATTCCATTATCAGGAAAATTAAGACACGGTTTTTTTACAGAGAGCCCAATCTGACAGTGGTGGGGAAATAAGTTTGCCGGCAGAGCATAAAGCAGGTGGGTCCAAGTTTCAGACAGGAAAAGGGAGCAGAATGAAAGAACGGTTAGATGTACTTTTAGTGAACCGGAATCTGGCACAATCCAGAGAAAAAGCGAAAGCGGTTATAATGTCCGGCATCGTGTATGTGGACGGACAGAAAGAAGACAAAGCCGGGACGGCTTTTGAGGATACGGTGTCCATTGAAGTGCGGGGAAACACTTTAAAATATGTAAGCAGAGGCGGACTGAAGCTGGAAAAAGCTATGACTCATTTTGGCGTGGCGCTTGAGGGGAAAGTCTGCATGGACGTGGGGGCTTCTACCGGTGGATTCACAGACTGTATGCTGCAGAACGGGGCTGTGAAAGTATATGCCGTGGATGTGGGGCACGGGCAGCTGGACTGGAAACTGCGGGGCGATAAAAGGGTAGTCTGTATGGAAAAGACGAATATCCGCTATGTGACCACGGATCAGGTGCCTGACAGGATTCAGTTTGCTTCCATTGATGTGTCATTTATCTCTCTGTCCAAGGTTCTGGGGCCTGTTAAGGCCCTTCTCACTGACGACGGCCAGGTGGTTTGCCTGATTAAACCCCAGTTTGAAGCCGGACGTGAGAAGGTGGGGAAAAAGGGTGTTGTGCGGGAGAAAAGCACTCATCTGGAAGTGATAGAGGCAGTGATGGAGTTTGCAAAATCTACAGGGTTTGGGATTTTAAATCTGGAATTTTCGCCTATTAAGGGGCCAGAGGGAAACATTGAGTATCTTCTGCATCTGCAGAATTATCCGGAACAGACTCTGGAATGCCAGATAAATGCCAGAGATGTGGTGGAGGCAGCACATAATAGTCTTTAGGAGCTGAGGGATGAAGCATTTTTATTTGATAAAAAATCCGGAAAAGGCGGGGGCGGATAAGGTTGCTGAAGACATCTGCCGCTACATAGAGAGTCGTGGGGGAGTCTGCAGGATTCGTGAAAAAGAGGAGACGGCAGATGCATTCCGGACAGCCCGGACGTCAGGAGCCAGGACAAAAACAGCAGTGATGGAGTGGATGCCGCCTCATTTTCAGTATACCGATGCCTGCAGTGTTCCAGGAGATACAGAGTGCGTCATTACCCTTGGCGGAGACGGAACCCTGATTCAGGCCGCCAGGGATCTGGCTGGAAGGCAGATCCCCATAGTAGGCGTTAATCTGGGAAACCTGGGTTATCTGACTCAAATCGGACGTCAGGAGGATGTGGAAAGGCTGCTTGAAGCCCTGCTGAATGATCAATTTCATCTGGAACGCAGAATGATGCTGAAAGGAAATATTTTCTGCGGCAAAGCTCCAGTAAAGGAAGATCTGGCCCTTAATGAGATCGTCATTACCAGAAGGGAAACGCTGCGGGTGCTGAAATTCCGAATTTATGTTAATGGGGAATACCTTAGCGAGTACCGGGCAGACGGAATGATTGTGGCGACCCCAACCGGCTCCACAGCTTACAACCTGTCGGCAGGCGGGCCTATTGTGGAGCCTAATGCCCAGATGATGATTTTGACGCCTATCTGCCCCCATGACTTTAATGGCAGAAGCATTGTGCTGTCTTCCCAGGACGTGGTTGAGATAGAAGCACTGGGAAATGATGATCAAGGACAGGTTGCGGTTTTTGACGGAGATTTGGCCATCTGTATGAAGGTGGGGGACAGGCTTCGGGTTGAAAAGTCTGAGGTTGAAACTGTTCTTGTAAAATTAAAGAATATTTCATTTTTGGATAATTTACGCAGCAAGCTGGCAGGGATATAAGGGAGGTACCAGGTGAAAGTAGAGAGGCACAGCAAGATTGTGGAATTGATCGGAAGGTATGAGATAGAGACTCAGGAAGAGCTGGCAGAGCGGCTTAATCATGCTGGTTACCGTGTGACTCAGGCTACGGTGTCCAGGGACATCAGGGAGCTGAAATTGTCCAAGGTTCAGTCTGAAAACGGAAAGCAGCATTATGTAGTGCTGCAGAACCAGGGGTCTTTCAGTGATAAATATATCAGGATTTTAAGGGATGGATTTCTGTCAATGGATATGGCTCAGAATATCCTGGTAATAAAGACCGTGTCTGGTATGGCCATGGCAGTGGCTGCTGCTTTGGATGCCATTCATTTTCATGAGATTGTAGGATGTATTGCCGGAGATGACACGATTATGTGCGCAGTGCGCAGCGTAGATGATACCATTTTAGTTATGGACAAGATTCGAAAGCTGATAGAAGGCTAGGAGGAAGGAAATGCTACTGGAATTGCGAGTGAAGAATCTGGCGCTGATTGAGAAAGCGGAAGTGTCTTTCAGGGATGGATTGAATATTCTTACGGGAGAGACCGGCGCAGGTAAGTCCATTATTATAGGGTCCGTGAACATGGCTTTGGGGGGAAAGGCTTCCAGGGACATGATTCGGCAGGGCGCTGATTATGCTTATGTGGAACTGATTTTTTCCGTAGATGACGAGGAAAAAAGGCGGCGTTTGAAGAAGATGGAGGTAGAACTTCCTGATGACGGAACGCTGATTGTCTCCAAGAAGATCATGGCTGCCAGAAGCATCAGCAAAGTAAATGACGAGACAGTAACTGCCGGACGGTTAAAGGAAATCACCAGTCTGCTGATTGACATCCATGGTCAGCATGAGCACCAGTCTTTATTATATAAATCCAAGCATCTTCAGATTCTTGATGATTATGCAAAATCCCGAACAGCCCCATTAAAATAAGAAATTTCCGGCGTTTACCGTGAG
>CATLBO010000182.1 GCA_949879025.1 uncultured Hungatella sp.
GACTGTATACAGATGGCGGCACAAGCATGGTGGTCAGCCGTGGCATTGGAAACAGCATTATACCATTCCGTTTCAATAACCGCCCGGAGATTGTTTTGGTGGAACTTAATGCCAGATAATACACAAAAGACAAACCGCCGCACTATGGCCATCATCCGCCATATGCGGCGGTCTGCCTTTTCCGCAGGCAGGCCGGGCGGCCTGATAAGGGAAATTACTTGCAGACTGTCCGAAAACTCCAGAAAACATGGAGTCAAGGTTTGGGATATGGTATCATTAAGTCAACAAAACCACAATGGAGGACGCAGGCATGGGGTACATTCAAGGAGCGGATCGGAATCAGGTAATTCTACTGCCTGATACCCTCGATGATTATGTTGGAGGGGATAATGAGGTGCGTGCCATCGATGCATTTATCGATTCACTGGATATATCCCTCATGGGCTTCAAAGCGGATCCTGCAAAAGAAGGCCGTCCCGGTTATGATCCCCGCGATATGCTGAAGCTGTATATGTATGGCTACCTGAACCACATCCGTTCCTCCAGGCGGCTGCAAAAGGAGGCATCCCGGAATGTGGAACTGATGTGGCTTCTCAGGAAGGTTGTCCCGGATTTCCGTTGCATTGCAGACTTTCGGAAAGACAATGCGAAATCAATCAGGGAAGTGTTCAAGGTATTTGTGAGGCTGTGCAACAAAGCGGGGCTGCTTTCGCATGAATCAGTCGTAATTGACGGGTCAAAATTCCGTGCGGTAAATGCTGACAATAAAAGTTATGTCAGCAGCAATGCCAAGAAGGTTCTTCTGGATGTGGAAGAAAAAATCAGCAGGTACATGAAAGAACTGGATGAAGCAGATGCCGCCGAATCCAGGCCGGGTGCATTGACAAAAGAAGACATCGCCGGTGTGCTGGATTATCTGGAACGCCGCAAAGCCCAGCTGACTGAAGCACTGGAACAGATGGCAGGCAGCGGGGAGAACCACATTTGCACTACTGATCCGGAAAGCCGTCTTATGAAAACGAGGGACGGCATCCGGCCAAGCTTCAATGTGCAGACTGCGGTAGAAGCGAAAAACCATCTGATTGTTCATTATGATGTAACGAGTGAATGCACGGACTGGCATCTGCTTGGAGACGGTATCAATGCCTCAAAAGCCGCATTAGGAGTGGAAAACCTTGAAGGTATCGCGGACAGAGGATACAGCAACGATGAAGAAATCCTGCAGTGCCTTTTAAATGGGGATACTCCTACAACGCATCCAAATAAAGGCGAGAAAAGCAGGATGTTCCGGTTCCAGAAAACCGATACAGAAGTAACCGGGGAAATGCTGTTTTCAAAAGATAAGGATACGATTCTTCAGTGCATATCAGCCGGTGAGCTGCCTGAGATTCTACATCGGGGCGATGTGGAGCTGGAAGTTGTGAAACGCCGGGAACAGGGAAGCAGCCTGTATCTGGATAAAGAAACCGGGGAAGTGGTTTCCTATGCAGAAATGAAAGCACAGGGCGGATTGGAGAAAGCGCCTGTGGAAGTCAGGCGGGAACCACCGTTACATCCATATTTTGAGCGCGATATTGAAAAAGACATAGTTATCTGCCCGATGGGTCAGACGTTGTTCTACGCAGGTCCGGGCCACCCGAATGGCAAAAAAGATCCCTGCATCCGCAGGTATCACAGACTTTCAGCCTGTTTGAAATGCCCCAACAAATGTACACTTCATAAAAGACGGATCGTCTCATTCAAAGAGGGCGAAACACGGAAAGAAGAAGCCTTTTATGAAAAAGCCAGGGAAAACAGAATTGTCCGGAAGACGAGCCGCCGGTTCAAAGTGATCACGTTATCCGAAGAAGAAAGTTCATGGGACGAATGGGTGATCCTGCGGTTCTACCCCAACCAGCAGCATTTACGGAAGCGGAACACTGTGGTTGAACATCCATATGGAACAGTGAAAAGATGGCACGGAGCCGGTTATCTGCTGACAAAAGGAAAGCAGAAGGCAGCCGCTGAAATGGGGCTTTCTTTCCTTGCCTACAATTTCCGAAGAGTGGTAAACCTCCTTGGGGTAAACGGACTAATGGAGATGATTTTGACCTGATACATGCCTTTTTCTTTTGAAAATGGTTTTCTTTCCGGCCAGTATACGAAAAAATACTCCTGCCGCCAGATTGTCACATATAGACAAGTTTCTGGCGGTATTTTCTACGCTATTTTTTCTTATTTTTCGGACAGTCTCCTTGGAAAGCAGGGAAATCAGAGTTAATATGCTTACACGGCGGTTTGGGTTTGTGCCGCCCCTATATCGGACGAATGGCGAAAAACTTTAGACCTGTTTTGGGATTTTTTCAGGAGAGAAAAAGATTTCGTTCCCTTTCAAATAGGGTTTCGTTCCCTCGCGGCTGACTGCGCCAAAATTCTGCCGATATAAAAAGTAAAAAGAACTGCCCGTGGGGAAGCTGTTCTCATGGGAAATGAATTGCAGGTGATGGGATTGAACATAGCCATATGCGATGATGAGGAAATCATCCGCGAACAGATAAAGGAACTGACAGAAAAAGAAAAATCAGGATTATGCATGGAACTTTATGAGACAGGAGATGCGCTGCTTGCCTCCGGGAAGCAGTTTGATATTGTGTTCCTTGACATACAGATGGAAGGAACGGATGGGATCGAAACGGCGAAAAGGCTCAGGCAGAGGGATGAAGATACCATACTGATCTTCATAACGGGTATCCGGGAATATGTTTTCGAGGCGTTTGATGTGGCGGCGTTCCACTATCTGTTAAAGCCCATTGAGGAAGAAAAGTTCCGGGAGGTATTCCACCGGGCAGAGCGGGAACTGGAAAAGAGGAAGAGTAAGCGGCGGGAAACAGTGTTCATAAAGACGAGGAACAGGAGTTTTTCACTGGAAAAGGACAGCATCCTCTATATTGAGAGCAGGGGGAAGAAGGTGGAGATTCACACCACGGGGGAGACCATAGAGGCATATGCGTCCATGAATGAAATGGAGGGGCAGCTTGGAGGCGGGTTCTTCCGCTGCCACAGGGGGTATCTGGTGAACATGGCATATGTGGCGGAATATGACAGCGGGAGCATTACCCTGAATAACGGAGGGTATGTCTATCTGGCAAAAGAGAAATACGGGGAGTTTGTGAAAGCCTATATGCGGTATCTGAGAAACGGGGTGGGTGCTGATGGCTGAATATATCATGGGAATACTCAGTATTCCGCTGTATTTGTTTGAGGGGTACTGCATTCAGTTCTTTTTTGGCAGGTTTGCGGAACCAAAGCTGTGCAGATTAAGGAATGCACAGTGGGTAGTTGGAATTGTATGGATTTTGATAAGGATTGTTGGCGGGTGGTTATTCCGTGAAACGGACAGCGTGACGCTGATCGTGGAACTGCTTTTTACCACCGTTTCCTTATTTGTTTTTTCGGTAGGCTGGTACAAAGGAAATATCCTACTGAAAGTATTTTTTGTTATCCAGTTTATTTCCTTGCGTGAGCTGGCATTTTGGGCAGGGTACAGCTTCCTTTATATCGGGAACAGTCTGATAGACATTCTGGTATATGGAGCGAGTGACAGCATGGAATCGGCGGGATATTTACCTGTGGCGGCAGGTGCGTTGGCCTGTTTATCATTGGTACTTGTGGAAGCGGTAGAAGGTGCCCTGCTATTTATTTCTATAAGCAAGATTGTAAAAAGCTACCATTGCCGGGAAAAAGGGCGGATGGAAAAGGAAGTAGTTTTCTACCTGCTTCCAGCCGTGGCAGGTGTTTTGGTTTCGGTGCTTGTGCGCCTGCTGGTGATCACAGTTACGGATGGCGTCCCGGTGCTGCTGTATAAAAGGTATCCGGTACTGTACCTGATTATTCCCATGATTGCACTTGTGCTGCTTGGGGCTATCGTGTTCAGTTTCCGCATTTATCAGAGCATGACGGCTCTGCAGGAAGAACGGGCGGAGAAGATTGTACTGGAAAACCAGATCACGCAGATGCAGGGTTCAATGGTGGAGATGGAGCATCTGTATGACGGGGTACGCTCGGTCAAGCACGATATGAAGAACCACATGGCAGTTTTGCAGAACCTTATACGGAAAAAGTATAATGGGGAAGATGAGGAAATCCGGCAGTATTTTGAGGGGATGTACCAGTCGGTGGAGCAGCTTGACAGCAGGGTGCATACGGGCAGTGCCGTCAGTGACGCGGTGGTGGAAAGTAAATTCCGCTATGCGGCAAAAAAGGTAAAAGGAATTAAGCTGGATGCAAGGGGTTTCATGCTTTCAGATGCCGTTACGATAAAGGCTTATGATATGGGGATTATTCTGAACAACGGGCTGGACAATGCGATTGAGGCCTGCATGAGAATGAGGGAGAAACAGCCGGATGCAGAAGCCTATATCACGATCCGGTCTTTCCGGGCAACGAATATGTATTTTATAGAGATTGAAAACAGTTTTGATGGTGCGGTGCTGTTCCATAAGGACAGCGGCCTTCCCATATCAACAAAAGAGGATAAGGAGGTGCATGGGATAGGGCTAAAGAATATCAGGAAATGTGCAGTAAAATATGGCGGCGATATGGACTGTATTGTAAAAGGCAATAGATTCACATTGTCGGTCATGGTAAAAAGTTAATCAGCAGGAAGGAGATGAATTATTATGAGTATTTTAGGAGTAAATGATATGTTGGCGGCATACCAGTATTCGAATAAGGCGCAGAAAAATAATGCCACAGGGAAAACCAGTTTTG
>CATLBO010000183.1 GCA_949879025.1 uncultured Hungatella sp.
GTCACGCTCCGCATCATTCCCATCATTCTTTTTCTGGAAAAGTACCTTTTCCCGCAGGGCTTTCATGTTCCGGTTCTTGTTATTGATGGTGATCTTGAACTCTACATCCATAGCGTTCAAAAACTTGCAGTAGCTTTCAAATATCCCCACCTGCTCCGCCTCACTGGTAGTATTGTAGTTCACGTCTGAAAACAGGTAACTCTTACTGTAACGGTTGCCTGCCACTTCAAAAATGCCATCCGGCGCGATCTTAAGGATCTCGATACACTCCTGCACGCTTTTCGGTGTTTTGTATAAAGGCTCCCCTGCCTTTTTATAGATAGAAAATTTGTCCTGAAATAATCTCAATCTGTCTGCTCCTTCCTTTTTGCCGAAAGGGACGCAGAAAACCCGGCAGGGCTTTCGCACTCCCTTCCGGGTTTGATGGTTGATTGTTGCTATATAAAATTTGGGCTGGTTTTATGCATGAAAAAACACACCTAAAGCTGTATTTAAGTGTGCTTATATCCCATGTATTTCGTTATCTTTCCAGCCCAGGCTCTTCCCGCTCCTTCTGTTTCAGCAGCCGCCCGATCTCATCCGCTCCATGAATTCTTCTTTCTTTCCGATCCCAGAAGATGACCTTCCGCACCTGCTGCTCCGTAGCCGGATACCCGGCTGACCTTATCCTGCGTACTGCATCCTCTTCTGTCTCTTTTCCCCTTTCAAGCGCATCCCCGACGATCCGGTAAAGATATTCGGGCTTGCGCCTGTCTCCAAGGTCTGAGAAAACAGCGCTTGCCGCCACCAGTGCATCCCTCATATACTCTGCATTATCCTTAAACAGTTCGCTGTCAATATAGATGCCCTGTGCCTCTATGAACATGGCGCAGAAGGTAACGATTGTCCTTGTGTTCCCTTCCCGGAAAGGGTGCGCTTTCCAGAGCTTTGCCATAAAGTCTGAAAAGTTTCTGACCGTTTCATCAAAGGGAGCCTTCTTCCATCCGTAAAGGTTCATATCCTTAAGGACAGCCTGTGCATCCCTCTCTATGTCAAATACATCCGAATACTCTATGGAGATACCGTTAAGGGCGTTCTCTGCTTTCTCAATGTTTATGATGCGCGGCTTTCCCGCCCACTCAAATATATCCCTGAAAATCCGGTAGTGCATCTGGCACAGGGAATCAAAATCAAATATCCTGACGGTGTCATCCCTCGCAAGCTCAGCAAGGTTTAAGGAAACATAGTCTGCCTCTGCTTCCCGGAGTTTCTTATCGTCCATGATGCCGAGCCGGTTTTTCAGGATTTCCGTATCCGGGTAAAAATAAGGATCACGCATAAACCGCCCTCCCTACTCTTTCATCTTGTATCTCTGGTCTAAAGCCTCCCTCACCTGCTCCATGGTGATTTCGCCGCGCTTTTCCCTCTCTATCAACTTCTTCATTTCCGGCGTAGGCTCAAGACCGTCAACCTTTATCATGCCTACCGCATAATCCCATGCCTTGTCTTCCCTTACAAGCATCTGAAATTTCTCCTTTCCTGATGTTGGTTATAGTATAGCACAAATGGTGCAAAATAGCCATCATAACACTGCATTCATCCATTTTTATCCCTGCCTTTTCTTTCTGTTTTCCGTATGGATTTTTTTATTATTTCCTTTATTCTGATTTTTATTTTTTCATTCTTTATGCGTCTGCGCTCCTCCTTTGCTTTCCTTACTGCCGCCCTTTTCTCTGCTTCCTCCTTTGCCCTGATCTCCGATACCATTTCCCGGTAGCCGCTGGATTTGAACACAAGTGCTTTGTTCCTGAAAATGCTCTTCATGTACCGGGTGAATACTTCCCGAAATCCCATGCCATTGTAGGAATAAAAACCGCATAATGCGATAGGTGCAACGATTGGAACCGCCACGTAACAGCTAAAGGTCAGCCCGATCTTTTCATACAGAAGAAATACAATACCGCATCCACTCCCAAGGGCAAGGATGGAATACACAAGCTGCTTTGCACTAAGCCCCATTGCCACGCTCTCCTGATATTTTTCTATGTCTTTATTAATCTCAATAATCAATCTTCTCTCCTTCCTGCCGGGATGCAGACTTTTCTATTTTGCCGCTTCCCGGTCTTACCCTGTTTTTATGTTTCCACGTTCCTACAATCCCAATGCCCTGCCTGTCAGTGACTGTGCGCCTTTGCAGGCTCCTACCGTTAAAGCTATGGTAAAAGTAATCTCACAAAGGTAAATCAGCACCTGCGCCCAATCTGCATAGCCTCCTGTAAAGGACGGAAGTCCTGCGTTGATAAAAGCGTTGCAGATAATGATTGCTAACGCCATAGTGACTGCCTCCATCACAACGGATAAGAAATACTTAAAGTATCTGACACAGGTAGCACTTACTGTCCGATTCCCCGCAAGGGTTGAAAAGGCGATTGCCGCAAGCGGCACGATCACCATAATCTTCAAAAACCGGAAATATACGGTGTAGATGATGAAAAATCCACATACCAGTATGATAAGCGATAAGATCACTGACAAAATCAGGAATACAAGGCTTGTTGCAAATCCAAGGTTTTCTATGACCTCCGCTTCCCCTGCCCCGATAGATGCCTGCGCCATGGTGGTATTCCCAATGTGGCTTACCATAGCCCCGATGCTGCTGAAAAATGCCTTTAAGATCGTCAGGTTGTTTGCCACAAGCCACTGCGCTATCCCAAGGCGGATCAGCATACGGAGCATTGCTTCCAAGCGGAATTCGCTCTTAATATCCACGCTCTCCGCACAAAAACCTATTACAAAGAACAGCACAACAAGCCCACTTCCCACGCCTACAAATAAAGGCTGCAGGTTCTCTACTACCGCCCATGGACCACCGCCCTTAAAGGAGACCGGCGACTGCCCAAGAAGGGAAAACACAAGGTTGATCTGGTTGTTCCAGAAGCCAAGCACCATCTCAAGCAGGGCAAGGATATCATCCCCTAACTTAAATATCTCCATAAATCCGCGCCCCCTTTAGAACCCAAGGAAGGTCATCACTGCGGAGATGCCTGCCATGATAAGACCTGCCACAATCCCCTTAAGGGCAGAATTCATGGAAGAGGAATCCTGCTGCTGGTATGCCTGTGCAAACTCCATCACGTTCTTTGCAAGGATGATCACGCCTACCGCCCCGATAATGGCAAGCACAAGCGTCTTTAAGTTGTTGATCGGGTTTAAAACTTCCGATACCCCGGAAGCATAGACTGGCAGGGTGTACATGGATGCGGCGGTAATAATTCCTGCCACCATAGGCACGATATGTTTCTTTAATCTGCCTTTTCTGCTGAATGTGGTTACGGTTATATTTTCTCTTTTCATAATGGTTGAATCCTTTCTTTTTGCTATAAATATCTGGTTATTGGTTTGGTTACTAAGTTTTTAATGTGTTACGTGGGCTGGCTGATTCTACATTCTGACTGATATCATGCTGGCTGATCTTTATATCCTGTCTTATCAGGCTGGCTGGTTATTACTTTTACTGTTACTATTGTTGACGCTGGCTCTTTATGGGCTGGTTTTCTTTCTATCTGAAATCTGGTAACTGCTTATTTCGTCTGCATCCCTTACTTTTCCGCCTTTTTCGCTGATACGTCTCCAAGACTTATCAGTTCCTCTGCAGTTATGGTGGTAATAATGACATTGCCCTCTTCCCCTGCCTCTTTTTTCAGGCGTTCTGCGGTTTCCCTGTCTATGATATCTACCGTCTTTTTCTTTTCCGGGTGATGGACGTACCACTTTTCCCCTCCATCACCGCTTTTTTTGAACATGGGATGCTTAAAGGTATTAAACTTAAAATCTATGACCGGATCACAGCCCCGAACCATGACAATACACTTTTTATTATCCAGCTTCCTTACTTCATCCGGTGTCATAAGCTCACGCCCAAGGACATCATAATTTCTGCTGGAACTGCCACGTTTCCCCAAGGTTTCCCCACTGCTGCGTTTATCTATCGTGCTTTTCCCTAATAATTCGCTGATGTACTTATGGCTTGACTGCTCATTTCCGCCAAGATAAACAAGGGTGTCGGCGTTGCCCGGTATGGTCTCCCATCCGTCCTTGAACAGTTCCTTGATCTGTGCGATATTCTGCACCACAATCACATTTGATATCTCCCTGCTCCGCATGGTGCTTAAGAAATTCAGGTAGGAATCCGGCAGGGGCGTGTTGTAAAATTCATCGAGATAGAACGTTACATGGATAGGAAGCCTGCCGCCATACTTCGTGTCCGCCTGAAAATATAATTCCTGCATCAACTGCTCGTAAAGCATCCCTATCAAAAATGCGTAGGATTTATCTGAATCCGGCGTGACGATAAAAAGCACTGTCTTTGTCTTTTTGTCGCTGTTCTTCCCTGTCCCTAATTCCCCGAAATGCAGTTCATCCATTTCCAGAAGTTCCTTTATCGCTTCATTTTCAAGAAAAGCAAGCCTTGCATTTACGCTGATGATAATGCTCTTTACGGTATTGTCCGCACCGTCCATGACCTTCCTGTACTGGCGCACTGCCGGATGGTCTTCCCCTAAAGGGCTGGTCCTGGCAAGAAGCTCCATGCGGCGGTTGAAGTGCTATAATAAAGTTGTAACGGGAGTGGC
The DNA here is from genome assembly GCA_949879025.1 of uncultured Hungatella sp. Classification (GTDB taxonomy): domain Bacteria; phylum Bacillota; class Clostridia; order Lachnospirales; family Lachnospiraceae; genus UBA3402. The sequence continues at coordinate 4,611 of CATLBO010000183.1, forward strand.
TAATGAGATATAATCAAAAATTACAAGGAAAGAGGTACTCATTATGTCACAAAACTACACTCCCGAATTTAAAAAGAAGATTGTCCGCCTCC
>CATLBO010000184.1 GCA_949879025.1 uncultured Hungatella sp.
CACACGTCTTTCATACCTTTGAAGCTCTGCTCTTCTTTCCTTGGTCTCTTTTTCCAGTTCATTCTTAGTCCGTAGGGACTCTTCCTTCGCTTCCAGGAGAGCTTCACGTTTTTTTGTCTCTGCGGTTTTTAATGCTTCATCTATTATCTCTCTTGACTTTTCCTCCGCACTGCCGATTTTGCTTTCATATGTCTTCTGCCGGTATGCGATGGCCAATGTCCAGGTAATAGGGGCCACAATAATAATAGTAGCCACTACAGCTATTATTGACACAGGAGCACCTCCTTATTTAGTTTTCATTGTACAAAAATACAACAATACAATTTTAAACTGTTTTATACATTATGTCAAGTGTCCTGTTTTCTTTTCATTGAATGGAAATGCTGCCGTCAGCAGGCTTATCCCCCTATTCAAGGCTTCCGCAGCCCCAAGAACAGCCATATTCTGTCAAAATTCCTGCCTGATGGGCATTCCCGGAGCCTTTCTGGAAGAGGATTCATGGTATAAATAATAAAGAAATCCGTTAATATGCACGCAGGCCAGCCCCCATAGCAAAATCTCTTTTGGCAAAAGGGGCCGCCCGCAGCAAACTCATCATTGCTCCGTCAGAATCCGCCGTCAGGATCTCGCTCCATCACGCTGCAGATGACATCATAAGAAAATCCCTTTCTGGCTAATGCTGCCGTCAGCTTCGCCCGCTCTTTAGGCTCTGTCTTGTCCTTTTGGTATCCCTTTTTCTTCAGAAACCTGTAAATCTGCTCTTCTTCAGGAATCCGGCACTCTTCCAGAAGAAGATCTATTTCCTCTCGCCCAAGCCCCTTGCCCCTCAGTTCAAATTCCAGCTGTTTCCTGCTTTTTCTGCCACCGTAAGTGTGGATATAGTTCCTTCCGTAGTTCTGGTCATCCACAAAACGGTATCGTTTCAGAAATTCCACCGCATAATTTATGGCTTCCTCAGGATAATAACCCTCCCTCAGTTGCCGCCGTATCTCCAGTTCTGTCCTGTCACGGAATTTCAGAAGGTACAGGGTCCGCTCCTTTGCTCTCTTAAAGAGAACATCTTCCAGAATCTCTCTGTAAGCTTCCAATGTAAGCTCCCCGCCTTCTTCTATATTATAAGTTCTTATCTCACCTCTGTACAGAGCAAAAGTAAAGCCTTCATCTGTGAGAACTTTGCTTCTCCGTTTATCCAAAGGCGTTACAGATATGATCTGCATCCTGTCCCTCACCTGCCGTCATAAAACCGTAAGCCTGAAAGCCTGCCTCTTGAAAGATTGCTTTTCCATCGGCATTCGGTCTGCCAAAGCCTGCTGTCCGCCCTCTTTGAAGCATCTGCAAAAACTTAGATCTCCCCAGGTTCCTCGCCAGCCGCTTTTTCCGGCTCCAATGCCGTGCTGCCTGCAGCCGCCTTTGTACCTCTGCCCTGGGACTTATCGCCTTTTGCCCCTTTTCCGGTCTTTAACGTCGGCTCCTGAGGTTCCGCCGTCCCTGACGGTGCCGCACCTGACGGCTTCAGCCCATAAATTTCGCGGACTTTATCCTCTATCTCCTGGCATACTGCAGGGTTATCCCGCAGATAAATCTTGGCATTTTCCCGTCCTTGGCCAATTTTTGCTCCCTGATAGGCATACCAGGCGCCGCTTTTTTCAATAATATTCTCTTTTGCCGCCAGATCCAGAATATCCCCTTCTTTGGAAATTCCCTTGCCGAACATAATGTCAAACTCAGCCTCTTTAAACGGCGGGGCAATCTTATTCTTTACCACCTTCACCTTTGCCCGGTTGCCAATCACCTCACCGCCTGCCTTCAGGCTTTCCGTACGCCTTACCTCCATACGCACAGATGCATAGAACTTCAGGGCCCGGCCTCCGGTAGTAGTCTCAGGGTTGCCGAACATGACACCGATTTTCTCGCGTACCTGGTTTATAAAAATAACGCTGCAGTTAGACTTGCTGATAACGCCTGTCAGTTTTCTCAGGGCCTGGGACATAAGTCTGGCCTGCAGGCCCATATGGGAATCTCCCATTTCTCCTTCAATCTCCGCCTTGGGAACAAGGGCAGCCACCGAGTCCACAATCACAATATCTATGGCTCCGGACCGCACCATTGTCTCTGTAATCTCTAAGGCCTGCTCCCCATTATCCGGCTGGGAAATATAGAGGTTATCAATATCCACGCCGATATTCTTAGCGTAAACCGGATCAAGAGCATGCTCGGCATCAATAAATCCGGCAATTCCACCTCTTTTCTGCACTTCCGCCACCATGTGGAGGGCCACTGTAGTCTTACCGCTGGACTCAGGGCCATAAACCTCTATAATGCGTCCTTTAGGAATGCCTCCCAGGCCAAGGGCAATATCCAGGCTTAAGGAGCCTGTGGGCACGGTCTCAATATTCATATTGGCCCCGGAATCCCCCAGCTTCATAACGGAACCTTTGCCGTAGGCCTTTTCTATCTGTGTCAGAGCGCCTTCCAGCGCCTTTAATTTCTCGTCTCTATTCATATTGCCTTCCCCTTTCAAATCGAACAAATGTTCTTTTTATTATAATAATATATCTCCGCTTAAATGTCAATCAATACTTTCTGCATTTCTCCGTATTTATGTCCCTGCCCTCAAAGGCATCCCCCTCCCCTATATCTAATATGTTCTGCCTGAAACTGCGGACGAACTGCCGCAGGAATCCTAAGAAACAACTGACTTCTGAAAAGAAGAAACCTTTTCGAAGACTGATTTCTAGTATAGTCCATGTTGCCATATCCGTCAACACTCTTTTAAGCTGTCTGTAACCGCTGTCTGTAACATTGTCCTCCATAAAGCCATCCCCTGATGGAATAAATGAAAAAAAGCGGAAACAGCTTTTTTCTGCCTCCGCTTCGCTTTTTTACAGCGTAACCCTCATAAAATTCTTTTTCCCTCTTTTCACCATCAGCCCGTCCCCGGAAAAATCCTCTTTCCCAAACTTGGCCTTAATATCCTTTACCTGCTGCCCATTAACTGAAACGCCGCCCTGTTCCACATTCCGCCTGGCCTCTGCCCGGGAGGGGGCCAGCCCGGACTTTTGGAGAACCGCCAGAATATCAATGGTTTTATCTTCATTAAAATCATTGTCGCTTAAACGGCAGCTGGGCATATTTTCCAGACTTCCCTGACCTTTAAACAACGCTCTGGAAGCCTCTTTGGCCTTCTCGGCTTCTTCTTGGCTGTGAACCAGTTTGGTCAGTTCATAAGCCAGGATCTCCTTGGCAGTATTTAACTGGCTGCCTTCCCATTTGTCCATGGCATCAATTTCTTCCAGAGGCAGAAATGTCAGCATACGCAGGCATTTCAGCACATCTGCATCAGCAACGTTTCTCCAGTACTGATAAAACTCAAACGGCGAAGTCTTATTGGGGTCAAGCCACACAGCCCCTGACTGAGTCTTGCCCATCTTTTTGCCTTCGGAATTCAGAAGCAGAGTAATCGTCATGGCATAGGCGTCTTTTCCCAGTTTCCGGCGGATCAGCTCTGTACCGCCCAGCATATTTGACCACTGGTCGTCACCTCCAAACTGCATATTGCATCCGTATCTTTTAAACAGCTCATAAAAATCATAGCTCTGCATGATCATGTAATTGAACTCCAAAAAGCTTAGTCCTTTTTCCATCCGCTGTTTGTAGCATTCCGCCCTAAGCATGTTGTTAACCGAAAAGCAAGAGCCAACCTCTCTCAGAAGCTCCACATAATTTAAATCCAGAAGCCAGTCCGCATTGTTTACCATCAATGCCTTGCCTTCGGAAAAGTCGATAAACCTGCTCATCTGCTTCTTAAAACAGTCACAGTTATGCTGAATCGTTTCCGTGGTCATCATCTGACGCATGTCTGTCCTGCCAGACGGATCTCCCACCATCCCAGTTCCTCCCCCAATAAGGGCTATAGGCTTATTTCCTGCCATCTGAAGCCGCTTCATCAGGCACAGGGCCATAAAATGTCCCACGTGAAGGCTGTCTGCCGTAGGATCAAAGCCAATATAAAAAACAGCTTTCCCCTCGTTTACCATATTCCGGATCTCCTCTTCATCCGTCACCTGTGCAATCAGCCCTCTGGCTACCAGTTCGTCATAGCATTTCATAATTTTCTCTCCTTTATTTTAAAAGTCCTGCCACCCAATAGGCAGCATAAGTTCAGTGATGCCAAATGCGCATGCCTGACTTTCTTGTGTGGTAGTGCGTCCCCTGCCGGGCGCATGGAGATTTGCTTTGAAATCAGTACTTCGGGCAGTACTAGTTTCATATGATACGGTTTTTCACTGAAAAAAGCCCCATCCTATCAAAAGGACGAGGCAAAAATCCCGCGGTACCACCTAATGTTCACAAAAAGGCTTACGCCTCCCTGTCTCTTCAACCATGCTCTCCAAAGCCTATGGTTCCTGGAATCCGTGTTCCTTCGGCAGATTTCCAAAATCCGTCACTATCCCAGTCCATGCCTGTAAAGTATGCTCTAGCACGATAACGTGTGCAGGAATCCGTCACAGCCTACTGGGCTTTCTGCAGTTGGGTGTGAAGCTCAAAGATGTATTCACGTCCGGCTTTCCACGCGCCT
>CATLBO010000185.1 GCA_949879025.1 uncultured Hungatella sp.
TACCGTGAGTACCAAAAGCTTTTGACGAAGCTGGAGGATATGAACCTGGATCAGGAGGGAAGACTGCGGGAAGCAGATTTTTGCCGTTATGAAATCGAGGAGCTGGAGAATGCGGATCTGAAGGAGGGGGAGGAGGAGGAACTGGCCTCCCAATACCGCAGGCTTGTAAATGCCCAGAAGATTATGGGAAATCTGTCAGAAGCCTATGAGGTTATGGAAAATGCCCAGGTGGGTCAGGCTCTCAAGGCAGTATCCCAAGCAGCGGAGTTTGACGGGAAGCTGGAGGGAATCCGGGATCAGCTGTACGATGTAGACGCTATCGTCAGCGACGTGATCCGGGATGTCAGGGAGTATATGGATGAGTTTTCCTTTGACGAGGAAGAATTTATACGCATTGAGCAGCGGCTGGACTTGATCCGCGGACTGCAGGCAAAGTACGGGAACACGGTAAAAGAGGCTCTGGAAAAGCTGGAGGAGAAAAAGCAGCGTCTTGAGGAATTGGAAAATTATGATTTGGTGAAACAGGAAACAGAGCGGCAGTGGAGGAAATGTGAGGAGCGGCTGGATGCCCTGTGCGGGAAGCTGTCGGAGATCCGGCAGAAAGAAGGAAAAAAGCTGGCAAAGCGTATCAGTCAGGGGCTTAAGGACTTAAATTTTATTGATGTGCAGTTTTCTATGGAATTCCGGAGGCTGGAGCAGTATGGACCAGGCGGGTATGATGAGGCAGAGTTCCTGATTTCCACCAACCCGGGAATGCCCATGCGTCCTTTAGGCATGGTAGCTTCAGGAGGGGAATTATCCAGGATAATGCTGGCGATTAAAGCGGTTCTGGCAGATACGGATGACATTCCCACCCTGATTTTTGATGAGATCGACACAGGCATCAGCGGACGGACAGCTCAGAAAGTATCAGAGAAACTATGCTATATTGCAGGGAGCCATCAGGTTATCTGCATTACCCATCTGCCGCAGATTGCAGCCATGGCAGACGTGCATTTTGAAATTGTAAAACAGGCTCGGAAAGGAGTCACTGTCACTTCCATACGGGAACTTGGGAATGAAGAGATGACGGCGGAGCTTGCCAGGCTTTTGGGCGGGGCTGAGATTACGGAGGCTGTGTACGACAATGCCAGGGAGATGAAAAGACTGGCAGAAGAGCGGAAACAGACTGAAAAAGCGACGAGAGAATAGGCGAACAAATGTTTGCAAAAAGGCGAATGTTGTGCTATGATGTTCTGTAGGCAGCGGCTGCCAGTCTAAGGAAAGGCCTGGCAGGAGGCAGCTGAATGTTTTTCTAATATTACAGGCAGGGCGTTTGCGGAATTCAGAGCCTTCTGAAGGGCGCTGGTATCCGCAATTGCCGGATTACAGGAGACGTAAGGAGCAGCTTATTATGTCAAGGCAGTATATTAAAATACGTGGAGCCAATGAACACAATCTGAAAAACATATCCCTGGAGATTCCGCGCAATGAGCTGGTTGTTCTCACAGGCCTTAGTGGGTCAGGGAAATCCTCCCTGGCTTTTGATACGATTTATGCAGAGGGGCAGAGACGGTATATGGAGTCTTTGTCTTCCTATGCCAGACAGTTTCTGGGGCAGATGGAAAAGCCGGACGTGGAGAGCATAGAAGGGCTTTCCCCGGCTATTTCCATTGACCAGAAGTCCACCAACCGAAACCCCCGTTCCACAGTGGGGACGGTAACGGAGATTTATGATTATATGCGTCTTTTGTACGCCAGAATCGGGATTCCCCATTGCCCTAAGTGTGGCAAGGAGATACGCAGGCAGACAGTGGATCAGATGGTGGATCAGATTATGTCCATGCCGGAGAAGACCCGCATACAGCTTCTGGCTCCTGTGGTGCGGGGGCGTAAGGGAGAGCATGTGAAGGTTCTGGATCAGGCCAGAAAAAGCGGCTATGTCCGTGTCCGCATTGACGGCAGCCAGTATGAGCTGTCAGAGGAGATTAAGCTGGATAAGAACATCAAGCACAATATTGAAGTTGTGGTGGACAGGCTTGTGGTTCGGGAGGGTATTGAGAAGCGCCTGACAGATTCCATTGAGAGCACTCTGAATCTGGGCGGCGGACTGATGATTGTGGATGTGGTTGATGGGGAACCGGTGAATTTCAGCCAGCATTTTGCCTGTCCGGACTGCGGAATCAGCATTGAGGAGGTGGAACCCAGAAGCTTTTCTTTTAACAATCCTTTTGGAGCCTGTCCAGACTGCTTTGGCCTGGGGTATAAGATGGAGTTTGACGAGAACCTTATGATTCCGGACAAGTCTTTAAGCATTACGCAGGGAGCTATTGTTGTCATGGGATGGCAGTCGTGTGCAGATAAAGGAAGCTTTACCAGGGCTATTCTGGATGCCTTAAGCGAAGAATACCACTTTAGCCTTGACACGCCTTTCGAGGATTACCCCAGGGAGATCCAGGATGTGATTCTTTGGGGCACTGGCGGAAAAGAGGTAAAGGTACACTATACGGGACAGAGAGGCACCGGAGTCTATGATGTGGCGTTTGAGGGGCTGGTGGAAAATGTGGAGCGGCGATACAAGGAGACGTTTTCAGAGACCAGCAAGGCAGAGTATGAGACTTATATGAGGATTACCCCTTGCTCTGGCTGTAAAGGGCAGCGTCTGAAGAAAAGTTCCCTGGCAGTTACTGTTGGAGATTTGAATATCTATCAGGCAACCAATATGTCGATTGTGAATTTCAGACAGTTTATTGACGGACTGAAGCTTAGCTCCATGCAGGAGGCTATCGGGGCGCAGATCCTAAAGGAGATCAGGGCAAGAGTTACGTTTTTGATTGATGTGGGACTGGAATATCTGTCTTTATCACGGGCTACAGGAACCCTGTCGGGAGGAGAGGCCCAGAGAATCCGCCTGGCTACCCAGATTGGCTCCGGGCTGGTGGGGGTGGCTTATATTCTGGATGAGCCAAGCATCGGCCTGCACCAGAGGGACAATGACAAGCTCCTGCAGACCCTGATTCATCTGCGGGATTTGGGCAACAGCGTTCTGGTGGTGGAGCATGACGAAGATACCATGCGTGCGGCGGACTTTATTGTGGATATCGGGCCAGGAGCAGGAGAACACGGCGGACGGGTGATTGCCACTGGTACAGCCGGAGACATTATGAACTGTCCGGAGTCCATAACCGGGGCATATCTTAGCAGACGGCTGGCAATTCCCGTTCCTGGAGAGCGCAGGAAGCCCAAGGGCTGGCTGACAATCAAAGGGGCAGCAGAAAATAATCTGAAAAATATAGAAGTGAAAATACCTTTGGGTATTATGACCTGCGTTACAGGGGTATCCGGGTCAGGAAAAAGTTCTTTGGTTAATGAGATCCTTTATAAGACATTGGCAAAGAAACTGAACCGGGCAAGAACCATACCGGGGAAATATAAAAAGATCGACGGTACAGAGCAGCTGGACAAGATTATTGCCATTGATCAGTCGCCTATTGGCAGGACCCCCAGATCCAATCCGGCCACGTACACAGGCGTGTTTGACATGATAAGAGATCTGTTTGCTTCGACTGTGGATGCCAAAGAGCGGGGATATAAGAAAGGAAGGTTCAGTTTTAATGTGAAGGGTGGACGGTGCGAGGCCTGCTCCGGCGACGGCATCATTAAGATTGAGATGCATTTCCTGCCTGACGTGTATGTGCCCTGTGAAGTCTGCGGCGGTAAACGGTATAATCGAGAGACGCTGGAAGTGAAATATAAAGGCAAAAACATTTACGACGTACTGAATATGACAGTGGAGGAGGCCATGAAGTTTTTTGAGAATGTGCCTTCCATTTACAGAAAGATTTCTACGCTGAATGATGTGGGGCTGTCTTATATCCGGCTGGGGCAGCCGTCTACAGAGCTGTCAGGAGGTGAGGCTCAGAGGATAAAGCTGGCTACGGAATTAAGCCGCAGAGGCACCGGGAAGACCATCTATGTGCTGGATGAACCAACTACAGGCCTTCATTTTGCGGATGTGCACAAGCTGGTGGATATTCTGCGGAAACTGTCCCAGGGAGGAAATACGGTAGTGGTGATTGAGCATAATCTCGATGTAATAAAGACGGCGGACTACATTATTGATATGGGTCCGGAAGGCGGCGACGGAGGAGGAACCGTAGTGACACACGGAACTCCGGAGGAAGTAGCCATGTGCCCCCAGTCTTATACGGGTCAGTACGTGAAACGCTATCTGGAACAATGAAATGCAGCTCTCGGTGTTCACATAAGGGTTAGGGAAACGGACTTAAATAAAAGTGACGTTTAATGCTTGTATTTGACAGATTCCTGTTGTAGAATCATAAAGTCATAAGGAATTGATACAGGCAGTATGGAAATCCAGGAGGGATATTTGTGAACAGAGAGAAAATTTTGGTAATTGATTTTGGAGGACAATATAATCAGCTTGTGGCAAGACGCGTCCGGGAATGCAGTGTGTACTGTGAGATTTATTCCTATAAGACGGATTTGGAAAAGATCAAGGACA
>CATLBO010000186.1 GCA_949879025.1 uncultured Hungatella sp.
TGTATCGGAAAAATAAGAATATTTTTAACTCCGACAGCGTGAATAGACGATTTGACAGCGTAACTGGATTGACGCTTTTTATCCTTAATATCCCCTCTGCCGCTCTCAATATCCCCCGCAAGGCGGCACAAACGCAAACCGCCGTGTAAGCATATTAACTGATTCCCCCGCTTTCCAAGCAATTTCCCTTATCAGGCCGCCCGGCCTGCCTGCGGAAACGGCAGACCGCCGCATATGGCGAATGATGGCCATAGTGCGGCGGTCTTGCTTATTATCCTTATTATTCAGTTCAACATAATGCAGGCATAAATTTGGCAAACAGATATACCCCCTCTGAACCTGCAGTGACTTCATGCGGCACACCCGCCTGCATGATGGATATCGTACCGGCCTCATACGGAATAGTGCTGCCTGCATTCATACATCTCCCGCTCCCCTTTATCACCTCATGCGTTTCCAACTGGGTTTCATGGATATGATTCCCAATACTGCAACCGGGAGCAATCCGCACCAAATGGTAGCTGAACTTCCCGTCTGTGTCCTTTGCCGTGATGATGTGTTTCAGTTCGACACCCTTAAAAGTCGGATGCTTTGACCATTCAATCCCTGCAAAGCCAGTCTCTTTTTCCGGCAAAACTAATTTTCCATTGTTAAACAATTCAAATGTATCCATTCTGCACCTCCGATAAAATATGTTATCTGTCTTACGTTTCAATCATATTCCCCGGAAGCAATCATGTCTTGTAAAAAATTGCCCTATGTACTCTGCCCTATCAGTTTTTTAGAATGGATATATTCTGATGGGGATATCCCGACAATCCTCTGGAACGCTTTGTCAAAATGACTCTGATCATAAAATCCCATTTCCGCAGCAATCCTGCTGACTGTTTTTTCCTCATCCAGCAGCCCTTGTGATTTTCGTATTCGGTTCTGGATACAGAACTGATGCGGTGTCATCCCGATACTACTTTTAAATTTCCTTATGAGATAATATTTGCTGACAAAAATATCCGCCGCCAATGTTTCTATAAGCAGCTCCTGTTCCGGGTGGCTTGTAATCCTGTCAGCAAGATTTTTTATGCCTGTATCCATCTCTTTCCCGCCCTTATCCCAACCCCGGAAAACTGCCCGTGCAAAAGGTAACAGCCTTTCTTTCTGCGCTTCTCCAAAAATACCCAGCCCCACTGCATCATTTAACAGCTCCCTGACAATGACTTCTGCTGTTTCAGAATCCGTCTCTGCGGCAAAGGCTGTTCCTATGCACATAGACAACAGACGCGCGTCCCTTTCCTGGCACACCGAATGCACGGCATAAGGAGGGATGGTAAACAAATCCCCTTCATGACACACCAATTTCCTGCTTTCCAGATAAACCGTAACCTCTCCCTGCATGACCAGAGATATGACATAATGCCCTACATGATTATGGCAGTCAAAACACTTATCAATATTCTCTGACAATACGAACTCTATTGGATATTTTTCACACTGATAATACTGCATACTGTCTCCAACTCCTTTGTCATTCCATCTCCCTGAACGTACCAGCCATTCCCCCGACAAGGCACCACTGGCGCTGCATATAGGATTTCAGATTTTCCGTGCTTTGCCTGTAAGCTTCCCGGACTGTTTCCGAGTCATAAAATTATGCTTTCTGCCAAAGCAGCATACTGTCCTGAAATTCAGCCGACACTTTCCCGGTATCTTTCATCCATGAAAGATAAGACCGCACCGTGCTGCCAACCAACACATACTGCTCAAAGTTCATGGAAAGACCATAGCCTTTGAACACTTCCTGCAGAATCCGTTCAAAACACATTGGTTCTTCACAAATGGATAAAATTCTTTCTGACACTTCATGCACCTTATCCCTGTTATAGCGAACAAGTTCCTTTACATCAACAGAGGCTTCCGCATGGGCAGGGACAAACATAGCCGCCTCCATCTGCTCCACTTTATCCAGCGTTTCCAGATATGCGCCCACGTCATAGATGAAGGAAACCGCATATTTGTCCAGCGTCTCCCTACTACTGATGCAGTCCGCAAGAAACACCACATTGTCCGGCATACGGAACCCCACCATGTCAAAGAAATGCCCCGGCAGGGGAATCACCTCAATCCCCTTCGGGAAACTTTCATCTGAGAAATCCGCCACATCGCTTTCCTGCGCCATCAGGAACTTATGCCGCAAGTCCTTACACGGATAACCGCCGTAAAGGAAGGACGGCTCCAGTACCGGGTATTTCGTGAAAGCCGCCTCTATGCCGCTAGAATAAACCTTACATCCCGTCTGCCCCTGCAGGTATCTATTCCCGCCGATATGGTCTGCGTTGGAATGGGTATTCAAGATTGCCGCCAGATGCCAGCCGTTCTTATCCAGTATCTGTCTGACTTTCCTCCCCGCATCCTTATCATTTCCGCTGTCAACCAGATAGACATTCTCCCCATCTGCCACATAGACGCCTATCTTCGCCGGACAGTTTATGTAATAGCATTTCTCACTGACCTGTACCAATTCATACATTTTACGTTTCCTCCTTTAATTGTTCGGATAAAATATCACGTTATAGGCGGCGCAGGCTTTATCTGAAGCATTATGGTATCCGTGGGAAACATCCGCCCGGAAGCGTATTGACTGCTTTTCCTGCAGCAGCACTTCCTTCCCGCCAATCACCATTTTCAGCGTTCCCTGCACCATAAAAACATATTCTTCCACGCCTGTTACATGAGGGAGCGAATTATGGCGAACTCCTGCATCAAACTCAATATAGAACACCTCCACATTCCTTATCGGGTCAAAGGGGAATAGTGGGTAAGCCCGCATCCCTCCGATATCCTCCGTGATCACAAATTCCCCATCAAGCCCCGCGACCATGTATTCCGCTTCTTCCTGTTTGCAGAAAAAGGATAGTGGGATTTTCAGCCCTGTTGAAATCTTCCATAATATATTGATGGTGGGCGAGGACTGCCCGCGTTCGATCTGTCCCAACATGGGCTTGCTGACACCCGTCAGTTCCGCAACATCATCCAGCGTGAACTGCCTTGTGTTCCGGATTTCTTTCAGCCGCTCTCCTATCTTCAATGAAACCTGCTCCATAATTCCTCCTTGAATATGTTTTATCGAACAAAATATATTATAACATATTCATTTTGAAATATAAAGAAGAAAACGCCGCAATGGTCTGATCCCATTTACGGCGATTCTGCTATTCTGTCAATGCTGTCTGTTAATTTTCATATATCCCTTTCAGCGTAAACTGGTCTAAGATATGCCCGTCCATTTCCCGGTGAAGTTCATTCAGCAGAAATCCCTTTTCCAACTCCAGCATCTTATCCAAGGCATACACATGAAGTTCATATACGTGCGGCTTATCGAGCGGCGTCATCCCGCCGTAATAACAGGAAAGCTCCGTGGACTGCTCTCCGCCCTGTATGCTCGTCCAGCTATTCCTTCCCTGCACAAAGTCATCCGCCGTCTGGCTCTCATTCTCTTTGATCTCAAAACGGGTAATATTTGCCGCCAGCCAGTGTATCCATGCGAATCCCCCTGTCACCGGGTATGCGTCCTTGTCCTCCAGGACAATGGCAATCGACACCGTTTCCTGCGGCGCATCTTCCACCTTAAAGGGTAAAGAATAAGTAGGGATGCCATTTTCGTTGAACTGCGTCCCATGCCCGCCATATTGAGGCTGGATCAATCCGTTTATAATACCGCTGCTCGTAACATTCATCTTTGAATCCTCCAATCCGATTTTATGATGATATTATAAGCGGCGGCTCCCGGACAGTAAATTACCCACTTTTTCGTAGGTACTAATCCGGGATTACTCCCTTTTCCTCCAGGATATGTTCCATGCCGTTTGCTTTCAGATAGTCAATCCCGATATGCTGCATGATCCTTAACGCTTCCAGTATTTTCATTCCCATATCATCTGTTAGAGAATATTCCACCCGGAGCGGGTATCCCTCATAGGATTTCTTTTCCACAAATCCGTAATCCATCAGTTCCTTTAACTGCTCCAGCAGCATCTTCTGTGTAATGCCGTCTATGTCACGTTCCAGCTTCGCCAGAGATGTCGCCCCTAAACGCAGTCGCCATAAGATGATCGGTTTCCATTTCCCTTTAATCATGTCATGCACTAATTCCAAAGGGCAGGTGTATTCCGTTCTCATTTTCATAGGCTGATGCCCCTTTCCGCTATTTCCTATTACTTCGGCAGAAAGCCGTTCCCACTAAAGTAAAAGCATCCACTGAGTTATACCATAAAAATTTTCTGTTTTTCACTCGATGGCACTAAACGACTATTTTCTGGGAATGGAAAGCAAAAAAGAGCTATTGAACAGCCCTTTTCCTCCCGCAATCATTTTTCAATTTTTCTGTATACTATCACGCAAAA
>CATLBO010000187.1 GCA_949879025.1 uncultured Hungatella sp.
CGCTTCCGGGGCGGAACTACGGTAACCTTCCGGGATTCCATTGCCATGATCTACCAGGACAATGGCAGCGGCGGAAAAAACAAGGTGCCATTGTCAAGATTATTTATGCAAAACTCCAGATCCGTGAGTTTTTCCAGAACAAACAGCGCCAGCTCCCTGTGGAGTACAACTTAAACAGCATTTTCTCCCTGCTGACATTTAACCGGTTGTAAGCGGCAAATAATCGGCGTCTATAAAAGGAGCGCTGCCTGTGATATCGTACAGTTAGAGCACCTTGATAATCAAATAGACGCAAAAGTACCATCGTATCTGAGATTTTAGCTTCTTTTGAGACTTCGATACAGAGTATTAGCCCGCAAGCAACTGCTTCCAGGCTCTATGCTCATTATGCAGTTAGACCATTGCCCTCTCGCATTCCTGCGCTCCGGTCTCTTTTCCGGGGTGTCCTTGGACGCTCTGGCTCTGGAAACAGCTGTCCATACAATGATTGACGTTGCTGCTGTTTCTTCTCTTCATATGTCCTGTAGGCTTCTGACCAGGGCACCATATCAGCCATGAAATCTTGATCGCCTTCCATCCGGCGCAGTGGTATCTGCTCAAACAGGTACTGGAGATAGATGAGGATATTCGCCTGGTTTGCTTTCGCCGTTTCTACGATAGAATACATGATGGCATTGACCTTTGCTCCATGAATGGTATCCGCAAACAGCCAGTTGGCCCGGCCAACCGAGTAGCTGCGGATGATCCGTTCCACATGCCCGTTATCACAGGGGATATTTCCGTCCGTGAGGAACCGGCGCAGGTGTTCCTCCTGGTTAAGGGCATAGGTAATGGCCTTTTTCATCCTGTCTGAGAATACATGGTCCGATCCTTCCAGGAAATGGATATATTCAAAGAAGGCATCCACTTTGGGCGCAACGTTTTCTTCCCTGGCAATGGCCCGTTCGCCTGAGGTTATTTCCTTGAGTTTCTTCTCTTCCTGGTAGATCCCGCGAATCAGCAGGAGCGCCCTGGTCTCTGGAAGCGCCGCAAGTTCCTCGTCACTCATGGCAGCGACATTCTGTACAAAAAATGCTTCCGCAAAATACCGCCGGCAATGCATGAAGCAGCCGGTTGTAAGGATGCCCCCGCCGCTTTCCTCTTCCAGTACCCGGTAAGAAATATAGGCGTCACAGGTGATATAGCCAAGGAACTCCCGGAAAAAATGGCGCAGATGGTCCGTCCCCCGTGTTTCTTCATAGCAGAAGACAATGACAGGGGGACAGCCTGTCAGTTCGCTGCTGGTATGGACCCAAAGAAAGCTCTTATGTCCGGGGCCGTACCCATCTTTATTTACCTGGATATAAGTTTCATCGCACTGGGTATACCTGTAACCCACAAGCAGCAGCGTCATAAATTCATAGAGCTCTTCACAGATTTCCGGCACAAGTGTGCCTGCCCAGTTTATGATGGTCTGCCTGATCAGAGCGATGCCCTGCATCTGGTAATCCAGCGCCTGTCTGTAAAAAGGGAGGCCCAGCGCAAACTTCCTGTAAAGGATGTCTGCCATGATGGTGCGGGATACAGCGCTTTTGTCGATCAGGAGGTTCCTGTAGGGGATGGTAAACAGGTCATGTTCCAGACCTACGGAAACAACAGGCGTATAAACCACCTGTGTATAGTAAGGCGTATCCAGTTTCATGAGTTGTTTGTGTTGGTGCCAGTGGGCGATCCTCCAGTTGTTTTCGCCGTACTGTTCATTCAGCGCGTCCACATCCAGGTCATAGATGATCTGCCGCGGCAGTTTCTCAAGGGAATCCGCCAGGCTGGGGGGCTTTTTTGTACGCCCGCCTTTGGCGCCCTGCCTGCCCTTATGGCTTTCAAAATCAATCACCCGGGCTCTGCGGCCCTTCGTGGGGCCGACATCCTCCTCTGTGTTCTCATCTACCGGTTCTTCCTCCGGATTGTCCAAAGCGTCCAGCAGGGCGGGAAACCCTTCCGTCTTGCGGCCGAAGATGGATTTTGTCTTCAGGGCGTTTTTCTCGATCTCTTTTTCCAGGAGTTTCTTTAATTCCTCGTTCTCACGGACAATGGCGGCATATTTCCCGTTTAATTCCGAAAACTGGATATGCGCCTCCGTGCTGATCCTTTCGTTCTCAAGCTGGATCATCCTCAGCTGGGACAGCTCGTCATAAAGGGAGACGGCAAGGGAGAGCAGGGTATCCGTGTCGAATTGTCTGATCTGATCAATAAAAGTATCCCTGTCTGCCCTCATTGTACTTCCTCCCGATATGATTCAGTCCGAAAGCCTCTGGCACAGCGCCTCCAGTGTTTTCAGAACATCCTGCTTTTCCTTGAGCAATGCCCGGTTCTCTGCTTTCAGCAGCCGGATCTGCTCGTCTTTCTCGGCAATGACCCGGATGTGCTCTGTGATTGGTTCCGGAGAACCGTTTTCTTCCTGTTTCCTGCCGGAACCCTTCTTCCCCCCGCTTTTTCCAGTGGGGACGATCTCGCCGGTTTCCTCATCCAGCTTCCCAATCAGCTTCCTGCGGGACCTGGGCTGCTTTTTTTCCTTGTCCCAATACGACTTTGATTCATAGACATAGGTTGTACCGCTTCGTTTGTCTCTGAGCTTTACTATTGACATGTGGGCTCCCTCCTTTGTAGTTATAATTATAATACATACCTATGTAAATGTCAATAAAATAGTTATGAATCATTCATAAAATATAACTATTTCGTGGAAAATAAAGGCATGGGAACCCCCTATGCCATCACTATCTTTTCCGTCTGCTTTTGGGGTCGGCTGCGGGAGGGACCCGTTTGAGTCCAACAGAGGGATCAATGGAAAAGCCGTCCATCAGCCTTTTAAATTCCTCTGTAGTAATGCTTCTGGCTTCCTGTGCTGTCCTTGGCCACTGGAAGCATCCGTCTGCCAGCCGGATATACAGAAGGATGAATCTGTCCCCGGCCCAGAGGAGTCCCTTGATCCGGTCGCGTCTGGTGCCGCGGAACAAGAATAAGGTGTCTTTTTCTAATGGGTCGAGGCCGTACTTTAACCTCACCATGGCTGCCAGTCCGTCAATCCCTTTACGCAGATCGGATCTGCCTGTCGCCAGGATGAGCTTTGAGAAGGTAAAACCGTTTTCAGTCAGCATATTTTAGCACCCTCAATACCATGGAAAGTTGTTTTTCATCTACACCGTCATTGAAATCTATGGAGAAGCCTCCACACCGGATGCTGATGGAAGGGCAAGTGCCACAGGCCCGGATCGTTTCCCCGCGCCGTTGTCCTGCCATTTCCGCAGGGGAATCTTGTGTAGAGGGAAGTTCAACAAAACACACTTCATTATTAGAGGGGATAGATGATGGATGCTGTGAGGGCTGAGCCTCACATTGATCAAGGAGGTACTTCCTGACCCGTTTCTGCCACCGAAAGAAGGACGTGCGGTTAATGCCATGCATAGCACACCATTCCTTCTTGCTCATCCCACTTTTTGTCTGCTCTTCAATCACAGGTATCCATTTTTTTATACGTAGTTCCATTACTCTTGGATCCATAACAAAAGCCTCCTGTATGATAGTATTTTAGAATAATACTACCAGAATAGGAGACTAATTATAAGACGCCGATTATTTACCGCTTACACTGGAAATCTTAGAAAGCCATATGTGGATGACATTGGGGCAGATTAAGGAATTGATGAAGATAGATAATCTGGTGAATATGGATACCAGGACAGTATTGTCTTGTATCCCCTTAAAAAAAAGCAGTTGCAAACAAATGGAGCTAGAGGAAATAGAAAAGTATTTCTATGATAAAGCATTATTTAAGTCTATCTTCGAAAGCGAATCAGAGGAAGTACTCCATAAACTTTTTAGCAGGATAAATGATTGCAAGATGTATAGGAAGGAAAGCTCACGCCTTGTTCCGTTGAAAAGCATGAAGAGCTGGAGGGTTGGGAAAAAAGAAATTTCATGCAAAGTACCGTATGATTTCAAAATTATTTACTGCTATATTGAGATTGAGGGCAGAGAAGTAAAATATTGGGAGCAGCCTTTAGTAGAGGCTAACGGAATCGCAATTTTTGGGATGTTCACAAGTGTTGAACAAGGTGTTAGAAAATTTCTCGTGCGTGTAAAACCCGAGATAGGGTGTTTTGACAGTGCGGAAGTTGGTCCGATTATACAATTGGAACCGACAAATCCAAGAAATTCCTTAAATAAAATTGAACAACTTTTTATAAAAAAACTGGAAGATAAAAAGGGGATCTTAATAGATGTAATCTTATCTGAGGAAGGCGGGAGGTTCTATCATGAGCAGAACCGAAATGTTATCATAGAGATTGAACCGGATGAAATACGAAAACTCCCATCAGACTACTTTTGGATTGATTTTTCAACCTT
>CATLBO010000188.1 GCA_949879025.1 uncultured Hungatella sp.
GATCTGCCCGCCTACGGTTCCGATCTGGAACACCGGAGCCTTTTTAGGGCCTCAGAAAATGAAGGATAGGTAGCAGGCTTTTTAGGGACTGACAAATCTGACAATGATAGTAAGTCCTTTTTTCGTGCGCACTTTCGCGCATTTTTGAGCAAAACAGGCGGCATCCTTGGTGGGGATACCTTTTAGGGGGCCAGATATGCCAGAACGCGGGCAGCGGGCCAGCTTTTTTTAGTCCGAATTTTCTCGAATTATCCGAAATCCGGCAGAAGCCTTTTTTGTTCTGCTTTTCTCTGCATCCGGCAGAAGCCTTTTTTTGCTCGGAAATTCTCGGAGTATACGGCAGCAGTCTTTTTTTGTGTAACTTTTTGTAACTTTTGTAAGTTTTACCAGATAACAGAACCGCTCCCGGCTCCATCATGTCCGCAAATGGGCAACACTCCGGCGGGTTCTGCTGCCGGTGATCCTGTCGCCTGCTGCCCTGGCTCTGATCTGCCCCCGCCTGCGTCCCAGCTATATGTGCGGATGTGCCAGGGATTGCTATGGTATCGTCTGCTGCCGATCTGTCTTATTTGGTTGTAGGTTTGTGGGAATGAACAGCAGTTCACCCTTGCGTCCTGCTGCCGGATATGATAAGATTGAGAAAAGGAAAGCCAGAGCGCGGCTATCCTCAAAAGTAATTGACTGTTACATGACAACAGCCGTCACTAGTGCGAATGGATCTTACGCAAAGTAGGTGATTCAGGGACGGTTGTGTAAAAAAGGAAACACACAAATCCCGATGTTTCCTTTTTATTTACGTGTTACAACTATTGGAAACTGGAAATTAAATTCTGTACACAATATCCCCTGGCCAAATAGTATTTTTACGAAGCCGTCCAGCAATCAAATCGCCTGCATTTTTTTCTGTACGCATTATAATAGATGTAGCGTAGGTTTTGAGAAAGAGATGGCGAAGGCCGCTTCTGCCAAACATCAGCCTTTTTGTTGCTTTGTAGCGACAATTACCGCCTTCGACGAAACCGGAGCTTACAGATGTGGATATCGCGTTCCTGACCGGGGCGATATCCATTTTTATGCCATTTACAAAGGACCGGACTGGTGAATCCTCATATTTTTTCAGAAAACCATCCAGTTTATCAGGGTCATCCCCCATGAGGACAGGGTAGAAGTCATTCCAGATTTCGGCGCATGCTTTTACCTGAGCGAATTTCTCTTCAATGATGCTGTAGTATTCAGCCACGTCAGTATCTTCCATCTTTGATCTGTCCTTCAGTGTTATATATTTCAATACATCAAACCGTCTTATTATGACAGTGTCTTTTGGGTAACTGCATACATTTGGGAACCCCATGCCCAGCCTGATCCCAAAGTTGTTCCCTGCGACAGCTTTTATGTGATTGACGAGGGAGTGGACGCTTCCCGTATATCCTAAATGCAGGATATAAGAATATACAAAATCCGGCGTCTGCCCGTCATCCAGCATTTTGTATATAATGTTCATGTAGTTGCCCATGTCTGTCTTTCGTTTGCCGCGCTCCTTGAGATCCTTTATTTTTGCTGCTTCTTCGTCAGACATATTTAAATACCGTCTGGCATTGGCGGCTGACATTCCATAAGCCTGCGCGAGGCTGCCTTTGGATTCGTATTTTCCATCAAACCAATCCTGCCGCATCCGCATGATCCGTTCATACCGTTCAAGACGCCTGTCAGCCCGTTCTTTATCCCTCGTCCTGTGGTCTCCGCGCTGTTTGTTGGAATATGCAACCGCATTGCCGCTTTTATCAATGGGGGGAGAATTATCATAGTCTATGCCGTGGAATAATCCGGCGCTTACAGGTATTTTCGGGGAAAGCTCCTTTTTTGGGGGCTCATTTAAAACTTCCCCATTGCGGATGAATATCCGGTCTGGAATATCCGCTTTAAAAATATCATTCAGGTATCTTATGAGGTTCTGCAGGATGTGAAAACGGTCCGCTGCCTGAACTGCTTCCGGAAGGACCTCCGCGATCGCACTGGCACAGGCGCCTGCCCTGTCCCTTGCCACAGCAGACACTTTGGGGTATCCCTTCAGCCATTCTTTCAGGGATTTTCCATCCCTGCCGTCAAGAAGCGCCAGCAGGTGGTGGTCATTGCCGTCGTAAACAACTGTATGGCAGGTCTGGCCTTTTCTCAGGCTCACGTCATCCACACCGATGAACCCAACATCTGCATCGTCCTCCAGGGACATTTTTTCCAGCATGCGGTTTGCGGAGTCATGGCTTATCAGGATCCCCATCTCCCTGCATATCATGGCTGTAACGATGTCGCTGCAGAATATGGAGATGGCAAAGACAACAAGGTTCACTAAATCAGAGCGGTGCTGGCCGCTGCGGACATGGTCGGGCTGTTCCACAAATGTACGCTGTACGCATCCGGTATTTTTGCAGGCGTACCGCTTCAGGGCGATATGCGCATATGTCGTCATCCCATTCAGCGGCATCCACTGGGGATGCCGGAAACTTGTGCTGTTCACAGTGGAAGAAGTCTCCCCGCAACAGGGGCACCGGCCAGATACAGAGGTAGATTTTAAATATATGTGCAGTGTATTACTGTATGTATCCACAGAAGGTTTGAGTTCTTCGTCCAGTGCTAAGGAAGGGCCAAAAAGGAGTTCCTGAATGGAATCAATATTTATACTTTGGGAAACAGACACCAGGTCCCGGGCCGGAAGGATCATTTTAGCCATATTTTTTTAACCTGGACAGCAGGTTCTGTGCTGCCTTTTTCCTTTTTATTATTTCACGCTCAATCCCGGAAAGATATGCCAGCTCTTCAGAAAGGGCGGAGTTCAGCTTATCCTTTAAATCAGCGATCTCTTTTTCCTGTTGTGATATCTTTTCCTTTGCTTCCTCGTACTGTACCCTGCAGTCCTGTGTGTCATCTGGTCTTTTGTCTGCTCTTTTTTTCGTCCTGGAAGTAGGGACGACCCCGCCTGTTTCAGGATCGATCTTTCCTATCAGCCTGCGCCTGCTCTCTGGCCGTTTCTTTTCTTTGTTCCAATAGTTTTCATAAACCTCATAGACATAAGTCACACCGTTTTGCTTGTTGTATGATTTTGAAATAGACATCGCGTCACCTCCTGTATATGACTAAATTTATTATATAGTAGCCATATATATAAGTCAATAAATAGGGCTAATTATTTTTTATAGCTATATGAAAATGATACAAAAAAAGAACATCCTCAATGATGTTCTCTTTCCGCCGCCTACTATATTTCACTTACTTTGCGTAAGATCCACTGCAATAGTGACGGCTGCCCGTAAAGGGTAGTTCAAAACACTTTTGAGGGTAGGCCGTGCGTCTCTGGCTTTCCCCTTTTCTGCCTCTAATATTAACACATCTTCAGGAAGGATTCAACAATAATTCCACAAAAAGAAAATTTTTAACAGAGCCTCAAACCAGGCACCCGTTATCACATTTGGCCATGGTCTGCGGGTGGGTCGCGAAACACGACATAGCGCAAAAATCAGGTGGATGCGAAGTGGTATTCACCATTTACGGCGAATACTGTCTGAATGAATAGAGTTGATATAAAATGCAGCCTGCGATTTCTCCACATATGGGGAAGGTTCCGCTTTAAACGTAACATGTTTCCCCAACAAATGGGGGAAAATCCGCCACCCCAAACAAGGGGACGTAGAAACTTTCTTTTTCTTCATCTGGGAAGAATGGAGCACGTTACAGGTTCATTTCCTGAAAGTCAATCCACAGATCGTCATAAATATTGACTTTGATTTTGTCCTGGAATGTGTACGGCTTTACCGTGAAATCTTCTGTATGCTCATTTTTCAGATAATACACAAGTATTTTCCGGTCACGTGGATCTACGATCCAGTATTCCCGGACTCCTGCATCTAAGTAGAGGTTCAGTTTCCTCACATAGTCATGTTCCGGATTGCTGGGGGAGATGATCTCAATGATCCAGTCCGGCGCACCTGTGCAGCCTCTGTCTGTAAGCTTCTCAGGGTCGCATATGACGCTTATATCCGGCTCAACCGTATCATCCCTGTCGATGAACAGTTTGACGGCAAATGGGCCTGGATATACTTCGCTGGGGTTACCGTTGGAGTCAATATAATCAGCGATGGTGCATAACAAGAACGAAAGCACTTCCTGATGCATCCGGTTAGGCGTGGATCTGTAATACATCTGTCCGCCTATCAGTTCTGCGTGGACACTCTCAGGCAGGTTTTCATAATCCTCTATTGTATATATTTTAGTGTGTGCTGGCATAGCAAGCGCTCCTTCCTGTGCTGGCCTTATATGCCAAATAGATCAGCATGGGTGCCGGTACGGTCTAATTTTAATTCTGTGTCCGTTTGTT
>CATLBO010000189.1 GCA_949879025.1 uncultured Hungatella sp.
ATTTCCATAATTTATGCCAGATCATAAAATATTATCATACCAGGAGGACTTCATCATGGAGCGTCAACAATCACTAGAAACCATCTGTATCCAGGGCGGATGGCAGCCAAAAAACGGAGAGCCCCGGATACTGCCCATCTATCAGAGCACCACATTCAAATATGAAACCAGCGAACAGATGGGCCGTCTATTCGATCTGGAAGAAAACGGCTACTTCTACACCCGGCTGGCCAACCCTACCAATGATGCGGTGGCGGACAAGATCTGCATGCTGGAAGGGGGAGCAGCCGCCATGCTGACCTCTTCCGGGCAGGCGGCCAACATGTATGCGGTTTTAAATATCTGCTCCGCAGGGGATCATATTGTCAGTGCGGCAACCATTTACGGGGGTACTTCCAACCTGTTTACGGTAACATTAAAGCGGTTCGGGATTGAATGCACTCTGGTTGATCCGGATGCGCCGAAGGAGGAACTGGAGAAGGCGTTCCAAGATAATACGAAAGCAGTATTTGGGGAAACCATTGCAAACCCGGCCCTGGTAGTTTTGGATCTGGAAAAATTTGCGGATCTGGCCCACAAGCACGGAGTACCGTTTATTGTGGACAATACCTTTGCCACGCCTGTTAACTGCCGGCCGTTTGAATGGGGTGCTGACATTGTTACTCACTCCACGACGAAATATATGGACGGACATGCCATGGCTGTAGGCGGCTGTATTGTTGACAGCGGGAATTTTGACTGGGAAGCCCATAAGGAGAAGTTTCCCGGACTCACAACGCCGGATGATTCTTACCATGGAGTCATTTACACGGAAAAGTTTGGAAAGGGAGCATATATTACCAAAGCCACAGCCCAGCTGATGCGGGACATGGGTTCTATCCAGTCGCCTCAGAATGCGTTCCTTCTGAATGTAGGCCTGGAGACGCTGCATCTGAGGATGCCAAGGCACTGTGAGAATGCGCTGAAGGTGGCAAAATACTTAAAATCCAGGGAGGATGTGGCATGGGTTAAGTATCCGGGGCTGGAAGGAGACAAGTACTATGACCTGGCTATGAAATACATGCCTAAGGGAACCTGCGGGGTGATTTCGTTTGGACTAAAAGGCGGCAGGGCGGCTGCGGCAGAATTTATGGATAAGCTGAAGCTGGCAGCTATTGTGACCCATGTGGCGGATGCCAGGACTTCCGTGCTCCATCCGGCCAGCCATACCCACAGACAGTTAAGCGACGAACAGCTGGTGGAAGCAGGGGTTGATCCGGCCCTGATTCGGTTCAGCGTGGGAATCGAGGGCGCTGACGATATTATTGCGGATATTGAGCAGGCTCTTGTATAAGGGCGGTAAAACTTCTTTTATCTGCTGTGGGAATATGCGCACAGGGTGAAACCTGTTGTAAGAATCCGAAAACAGTTGCATTTTTACTAAGATGGTTATATAATACCCTGTGAAAACAGGATAGGTCTTCGGGGCGGAGTGAAATTCTCCACCGGCGGTAAAAGTCCGCGAGCCGCATTGCGGTTGATTTGGTGCAATTCCAAAACCGACAGTATAGTCTGGATGAGAGAAGAGATAATACGTTTTATGGAACAAGCAGGTTCTGCAGATGGCTGCCCCGGATATCGTTGGATATTCGGGGCTTTTTGAACTTCGGGATAACTGCTGGGGCCAAAAGAAAGATAACATGCGGTAAAACCGCAGGAGGGGATAAGAAGATGGATACAAAGAAACTGTTTCAGGTAAAAAATGTGGTGCTGATGGGAATGTTTGGTGCTATCGGCGGAGTGCTGATGCTGTTTGAATTTCCGCTGCCCTTTATTGCACCGTCATTTTATGGGCTGGATTTAAGCGAGATTCCGGTTTTGGTGGGTACTTTTGCCATGGGGCCTTTGGCAGGTGTTATTACGGAAGTGGTGAAAATTCTGGTGAAGCTGGTGTTAAAGCCTACCTCCACCGGCTTTGTTGGGGAATTTGCCAATATCTGTATTGGCTGTGCCCTGATTCTGCCGGCAGGACTTATTTATAAGTTCAGAAAAACCAAGAAAGGCGCAATCGCAGGCATGGCAGTGGGTACTGTCTGCATGGCTACTGTAGGCGCAGTGCTGAATGCAGTGGTGATGCTGCCGTTTTATTCTAACTTTATGCCTCTGGAGTCTATTTTGGAGGCTGGAGCTGCCATAAATCCAGCTATTGGCAGCGTATGGACTTTTGTCCTTCTTGCCGTGGCGCCGTTTAACCTGGTAAAGGGGGTACTGGTATCCCTGATGACGGCGCTGGTGTATAAGAGGATCAGCGTGATCATCCATAAATAGGGAAAGATAAACAGGAAAATGCCATCCTGCTTGTTATTGTCCGTGATTTGAGTTAAAATAAACGGATACTGACAAGCAAGGAGGCATTTTTATATATGAAAGAATACCAAAGAAAACTAAGGGGACTGCTGCGGATCGTATTTGGACGGACTGCTTATGTGGTACTGTTTCTGCTGATACAGATAAGCATCTTGTTCGGCGTTATCAGATGGCTCAGCGAATACTCTCTCTATTTTTATGCGGGATTTATTCTGCTTGGCGGAGTTACCTGCATTTATATTATTAATGAAAGGGATAATCCCAGCTTTAAACTGGGATGGATCATTCCTATACTGGCATTCCCGGTGTTTGGCGTACTGTTTTATATTCTGACAAAAGTGGATTTGGGAAGCCGGTTTATTACTGACAAGGCAAACAGGCTTGTAAAAGAAACAGCGGATTATCTGAAGCAGGATAAGCAGGTGAAAGAGAGGCTTTGCAGCGAAGATCCCCGGGCAGGCAGCCTGGCCGGGTATGTATCCAGGTGGGGCGGATTTCCAGTGTATGAAAATACCAGCGTCACCTATTTTCCAAGCGGGGAGAAGAAATTTGAGCGGCTGAAGGAAGAGCTTCGCCAGGCAAAAGAGTTTATTTTTCTGGAATATTTTATTGTGGAGCAGGGCGTTATGTGGGATTCCATTTTGGAGATCCTGGAGCAGAAGGCAAAGGAGGGCGTTGAGGTCCGGTTTATGTATGACGGAATGTGCTCCCTGATGCTTCTTCCTTACAGGTATCCGAAGCAGATGGAGAAAAAAGGAATCCACTGTCATGCATTTGCACCCATAAAGCCTATGCTGTCTACGGTTCATAATAACCGGGATCACAGGAAGATTGTGGTCATTGACGGCCGCACGGCCTTTACAGGCGGCGTGAATCTGGCAGACGAGTATATTAATGTGCGGAAACGATTCGGATACTGGAAAGACACAGCAGTGATGCTGAAGGGGGATGCAGTAAAAAGCTTTACAGTCATGTTTCTGCAGATGTGGAATATCTGGGACCGGACACAGATATCCAGTGAAAAGTATCTGAGAGACACAAAGGGTTCTATGGGAAGAGAACCAGGGGGAGAAGGATTTGTAATGCCTTACGGAGATTCGCCTTTGGACCATGAGCCGGTGGGAAAATATGTATATATGGATATCCTCAGCCAGGCGAAGGCCTATGTACATATTATGACGCCGTATCTGATACTTGATGATGAAACCCTCAACGCACTGGTGTTCGCCGCAAAGAGAGGGGTGGAGGTGGTGATTGTCATGCCTCATATTCCGGATAAAAAGTATGCCTTCTTCCTGGCCCATACTTATTATGAGGAACTTCTGGATGGCGGGGTAAAAATCTATGAGTATACACCGGGATTTGTCCATGCCAAGGTGTTTGTCAGCGATGATGAGAAGGCGGTAGTAGGAACCATTAACCTGGATTTCAGAAGCCTGTACCATCACTTTGAGTGTGCAGCATATCTGTACCGGAATCCGGCGGTGGCTGACGTGGAGAGGGATTTTGAGGAAACGCTGGACAAGTGCGTGGAGATTACAAAAGAAACATGCATGGCGTATCCCTTTTACCAGAAGCTGGCAGGGCAGGGGCTGCGCCTGATTGCCCCGCTGATGTAAGGCATAAGGAAAACGTAACATAAATTCCAGTTTCTTAGGGGAAGTGCTTCTTGTATTTCCCGAAAACCTATGCTATAATGCTAAATTGAAGTGTAACGCCCAGCGGACAAGGCGGTTCACATATAGATTAAGGAGGAACCCATAACATGAGTTTACAGGTAGAGAATTTAGAGAAGAACATGGCGAAGCTTACCATAGAGGCTCCGGCCGGGCAGTTTGAAGATGCGATCAAGAAAGCATATGAGAAAAATAAGGGACGTTTCTCCATTCCCGGATTCCGCAAGGGCAAAGCTCCCCTTGCCATGGTCGAAAAGATGTATGGTCTGGAGATGCTTTA
>CATLBO010000190.1 GCA_949879025.1 uncultured Hungatella sp.
TTAAAAACGCCGCCACCTACGATGACTGCATTGAACTGATCCGGGCAAAAGGTTATGAAATCAAAGGTGCGGACTTTGGGGAGAAAGCACATAAATTTATCTCATTCCGTCCTCTGGACAGGGAGCGTTTTGTCCGTGGGAGCGCAAAGTCTTTAGGAACGGAATACACCAAAGAACGCATCAGGGAACGCATTGAGGAAAAGGCGCTTGCTAAGGAAAAAAAGCGTATTCCGTTCCCTGCCCGGAAGAAGCCCGTTGTCAAAGATTATTCAAGGAAAAATCTTATTGACACCACCGAGGATAAGTTTGCTGAAAGCCCTGGCCTGAAACATTGGGCTGACATTCAAAACCTTAAAATTGCCGCCTCAAGTTACAGTCAGGCAGGCTCTATTTCCGAGCTTGAAAAGCAGATCGCCGCCAAGTCCACACTGGCAAAAACAGCCCGTGAGAGCCTTGTGGAAACCGAGCATCAGCTAAAGGATTTAGGGCAAGTTTTGAAATATGCCGAGCAGTACAAAGCCAACCGCATCTACCATATCCGCTACCAGAAGTCAAAGGATAAGGACAGATACCTGCGCCAGCACGAAACGGAGCTTCTGCTCCATGACGGCGCTGAAAATATGCTGAAACGCTTTGGTATTGACACAAAAAACCTTGATGTCGAAAAGCTCCGCAGCGACTACAATGCGCTCTATTCCAAAAAGCAGGCTTTACAGAAAACTTATAAAACTGCCGAAAAGGAAAGCGCTGACCTTAACCGGAAACTGGATAACCTCAACCAATATCTTGACCGTACCCCGGAGCAGGCGGCTCTTGACAAAAAAGTGGAAAAAAACCAAAATACCCTCTAAATTCGACATCAAAAAAGGGTGTATCCCAACGAGGTTTTGTCCTCCATTGCGATACACCCTTATGTGTGTGGCAGTCCCTGTTTTTAGACCTTCTTCATATTTAATGTTATGTATTTTCTTATATCGCTCTTTCATGTACTCTGATTCACTTTCCAACTGTATTTTGCTGTAATTCACGCCCGCCGAAGTGTATTGTAAACTACTATCGAGGTGAATCACAATGAATGAAGCAAAACAAAATCTTGCTGCCGCAGTGCGTGATGCCCGGACTGGACTCGGACTCTCGCAGGAAAAACTTGCCGAAATCCTGAATATTGACTCACGCACCATACTCAATATCGAAGCCGGACGGGGAAACCCCAAATTTGAAAAGCTGTACACCCTGGTTACATACCTGAAAATACCAGCCGACAAAATCTTTGATCCGGCATACAAAGAAGAAACCCCAAACCTTCAGAAACTCCTGGCCCTGCAAAAAGACTGCACAGAACAGGAAGCTGTTGACCTGATACCTATGATCCGCGACCTGCTTGGCCTGTTGCGGAAATAACACTCTCTGCCGCATCCGCAACAGCCATCCAAATCTAAAAATCATCATTTATGTACCGTCTTAAAAGTGCAAAGGCATCTATTGGTATCTTCCAATAGACGCCTTTATTTCTAAACTACCCTCTATATATTCTCTACCCGCAAAATCCCTTCGTCTTTTTTTAGTAATATGCCTGTTGATCCCTTTTATCGTTTGTGCATTATTGGTTTTCTTCGTGTGGTGCTTCTATACCAGAATGAATTAAGCCAAGTTATTTAATAATGCCGTATAGAAGGTCTTTTCATCCTCCATAAACTCTGCATTCTTCTCTGTCACTGCCCCTAATGGATTCTCCAGCCGTTCTATGATCTTCTTTACAGCCGCAATGCTGCTTTCTAGGTCGCTGCCGAAAATATCATCATTCCCGCCTGTCGCAAAGTCCTGTTCCATAGCAAGCTGTGACAACGTGCTTGAAAATCCCTGCGGGAATGGATTTACGCCCGTTTCTTCAAGCGTTTTCTGCCATGCCGCTTTCAGACTTTCTGTGGTATTTTCCAGATAATAATTGCTTATGTATGCGATCTGGTTTCTTGTCCTTTCATCCGCATAGGTGTATGTCCTGTTATTTGCTTTCAGCATTTCATAAGCGGATTTCGCCTCACTGTCTGCCTGTGATTCATACCACCCATTCCCATTCCTGCTGTACTTCATGCCGTTGACTGTAAAATCCTTTGATGCGTCTATGCCAAGATATCCCATCACATCGGAAACGCCCTCATTCCATCTGGCATATTCCTCCTGAGAATATGCTACCGTATGCATATTCCCACAAGCGTTTCGTAGCAGCGTAGCCAGCGAATCAGCCATCTTCTGCGCTTTCAAATATGCCTGCGTGTCATATGGATTATCCCCGCCAGAAACCTCCACGCCCTGCGGCTTCACCGTCAGTATATAACCGTCATTTACCGCAATGCGGCTGCCGGATGCAATATCAACAGAGTTACCCTGCCGGTTCAGGGATGACCTTTCTGCCAGCTTGATAGGTGTTTTCAAAACCTGCACCAAATCCTCTACGGGATTTAACAAGTTTTGCATTGAACCATTGAAGGCTTCTCTATCCTTTATTACAGTATTTTTCACATTTGATGTAAGCTGTCTGGTATTGGGATTGATATAATAAGATTGATTATTTGAAATCTCCATTCTTTTCTCCTTTCCGGTAGCCCTTCTGTCATTCAGAGCCGCCTCTGCTCTCTCATAATAAGTCCGAGCAGTTTATTCCTTCATACAGAAACACTTTATCTAACTTCCCCTGTCAAATTCCATACTGACCTTCACCTCCTCTCGCTGCTCCCCGGTTCCCCAATTTGCCGGAAAGCCTGCCCTGTCCGCCCTATGGCATTTTACCTACACATTATTCTTTGAACGCTTGTCAAGCTCCTTTATGTATTCATCAAATGTGTATATCTTATCTTCTCCCGCAAAACGGAATCGTGCCCTTGTCCCTTCTATGCAGGTTGCCTTTATCATATCGGAAACGGACATTTTCTTGCTCTGCACCTGCTTATCAATCGACTGCATCAGTTCTTCTTTCGTCCAGACCTTTCCTACAAAAGAAGGAGGCGTCTGTGATGCCATTCCCATGAACTCCCGGTCAAAACTCTGTGTGCCGTCCTGCGCCTGACGCACCTTTGCTTTTCCTGCCACCGGGTATCCTGCTGCTCCTATTCCATTAACATTCATTTCCTTTAATCCTCCATTGTTTTTAGTATTGCGGCTCATCCGTCATTCAGAGCCATCTCTGCTCTCTTGATGTAAGTCCGAGCAGTCCATTGTTTCCTAT
The DNA here is from genome assembly GCA_949879025.1 of uncultured Hungatella sp. GTDB lineage: Bacteria > Bacillota > Clostridia > Lachnospirales > Lachnospiraceae > UBA3402. The sequence goes on from CATLBO010000190.1 coordinate 3,224, forward strand.
ATCCTAACTCCCCCTGTCAAATTCCATACTGACCTTCACCTCCTCTCGCTGCTCCCTGATTCCCCGATCTGCTGGAACACCAGGGAAGCCTGCCCTGTCCGGCGCAACTTTGGCGACCTCGCTTTTCCGCAGGGTGAGGAACTTATTCCCCATATAGACATTCTGCGCCGCATCCATTTGTCTTCTCCCGGAGGGCATCAGACAGCTTCCATTCCTTCTTGGATGATGCCTTTCCTGCCGCAGTGCTTCCTGCCAAATACCCTGCCTTAATCCCTGTTATCTCCATACAAAAAACACCCTTTCAAAAATCACCCATAATAATCTAACTTGTGGAAATTGTTGCGAAAAATGTAAAATTCCATTCCCGTTTTCCATCTATCCGTTTCCAGACAATATGAGATCAACACTCTTTTTAACAATCTTTTTTATACAGTGCCTTGTAACTGCCAAGATTCAAAAGAATACCCACCATCAAAATCACTGCCGTCATAACCACTTCACAATATTTTCTACCTGTTAAACGGTATATCAAATTACTCTCGCATAAAGCATTCTGCATCAATAGTGCAATGAGGATTCCACCAGCCAATGCCGGGATTGCCTTTAACAACATTGATGTCATATTCGGGCTACGTGCAGACAGGCAAAACAGAATGCCACTAACTCCAAGCGCCAGCAGGTAAACCATAATAATAAAAAGCATGATATATTTCCCATAAGTAACTGAGACTGCAAAAGCCTCTGTATTGAGGAACGAGGACATATCAGACCCTGCAAACAAGAACGCTCCTGTAGTTCCCCATGCCAACATACCGATGACTGTAATAAAACTGACCACAATGAATGCGGAAAACATCGTACAGGCAGACTGCATCCGGTACGCTTTTTTCCCGATCCTGCTGGAATACTGGGCTGCCACTATATTGTTTTCCCTGTCATTCACCATAACAGGCGCAGCTATAAAAAATACACAGACCAGACACCAGATCGCCAGATACATAAGATAATTGCCGGTATACACGAAAACTTCAAACGGCAGTATGCTGCTTT
>CATLBO010000191.1 GCA_949879025.1 uncultured Hungatella sp.
CGGATATTGAACTGCGGGCATTATCGGAGGTGCTGGGCGTCAGCTATGCCTATCTGATTGACGGGGAAGATAAATAGCAAAAAGCTGGCGGCTAACACACTCTCCAAATTTGCAAATTTTGCTTAAAAAAAGGACATGGAAAGACATTTCTTTCATATCCTTTATACTTTTTCGGCTTTTTGCAACTGCTGGTTTTTAACACTTAGAAAATCGTGGAAAATGAAATTTTTCAGACAGGCTTAAAATTTTATGATGATAAAGCTGAAAAGGGGACTGAAGAACCGCAATCCCCAGCCCCATAAGGCAATGCCACCATATGGATCATCCTAATCCGCATTTTCAATGACCGCGCCTGCTGCATCAAGAATATAGGATGCCAATCCGTCCTCAATACTGTCACCGGAAAATTCTTCTTCCAGCTCCTCTTTTATCTCTGCATATTCCTGCTTTACTTCCTGCTTCTCCTCATAAGTCATGTCACCCCAGCTCTTATTATCTGCATAAACACAGCCGCTCACGGTAACTGATACTATCACCAGTACAACGACCGCAAAGACCTTCTTTATCTCTTTTTCCAATATCCCCATTTCTGCCTCCTTTCCCCATGCCTGGCACGAGGCTGTCTATAAGATATGTTTCAGGCAGCCAAAGCCAGCCATATCCTCACTTCAAACCACGCGTTTTCCTCAGAACGGCAGAGCAGCCGTCCTCCCATGCCTTTTACAAGGTACTCCGCAATATACATACCCATTCCGGAGCCTTCTTTTTCTTTTGCATTCTGCCCCCTGAAATATTTCTGTGTCAGGAAGATTTCCTCATCCTTCTTTACACCTTTCCCAAAGTCCTTAATGCTGATGCAAAGGCATTCATCCTCAAACCAGAAACAGACTTCTATCTGCGTATCCGCATATTTGTAGCTGTTGGAGATGATGTTGTCCGCTACCTGCATAAACCGTACCTGATCGGCCATGACAAGGCACTCCGGTATCTCAAAATCCTTTATCCGTTTCCTGAAATCTGCCTGCCGCAGTGCTTCCCCTATGGCAGAGCTTCCCAGCACCTTCGGTCTTACCTCCAGCCTTTCCAGCTCATCCAGCATACTTGTGTGGAGATTATGGATCATCCCGTTTATCTGGTTCGTTTTCTGCATGATCGTCTCAAATTCCCGGCGGAGTTCTTCAGAACCTGTCGTAAGGGACTGGTACTCGGCAATCGCCTGAATGGAAGCCATGGGGTTCTTAATGTCATGGCTGATGGAAGCAACCACTTCACGCCGCCGCTTATCTGCCTCCTGCTCCCCTTTTCTCGCATAGAGCAGTTCTTCCCTCATAATGTCAAAACTCTCCGAAAAAGCCCCAAAGGATGCACTACAGTCCACCGGAATATCCAGGTTGCCCCTGGCTATCTGTCCGGCAAAATCATTCATCCTCTTTACCGGATCAAATATGTGCTTCCATAAATAGAAAACAGCAAGGATGTCTTTCAGCAGAAATATGGCAAGGAACGCCAATGCCCAGGTTCCGACTTTCCTTTTAAGATCATCCTCCCCGTTATTGATAAAGATGATCCTGCCCAGTACCTTCCCATCCTCCAAAATATCAACACTATAATCCTTATGGATGAAGTCATACACATAATCCGTATTGAGACCTGAACTGGATGCCGCCACCGTCCTTCCTTCCGCATCGGTCACAAGATAATCCGTGCCATATCCCTGCATCATGCTGACCGCACGCTCTGCATCCGGCCAGTATTTCCTGACAGTGAATATGATATCATTTGCCTCGGTATTGTTTATTTTATCCTGCGGGCCGGCTGCAAAAATACAGCACAAAGAGATGCAGGCAGCCAGGTACAGGCTGATGGTGACAGCAATAAAGCGCTTCATTTAGTTCTCCTTTGCCAGACGGAACATATAGCCCTTTCCGTATTCCGTAATGATGTAGGCCGGGCTGGACGGATTTTCCTCCACTTTCTCCCGCAGCTTCCTGATGTGGACATTCAGCGTCCCATCCCCCACATAAGCCTCCTGCCACACTTCCCTGAAAAGCTCCTCCTTCTCCACCAGCCGGTTCCTGTTGCGGACAAGATAAAGCAACAGCTTCATCTCCATCCTTTTTAACAGGACAGGCTGCCCTTTTCTTAACAGCGTTTCTTCTTCCATATTCACCTGGCATTCCCCAAAAGAAATGATCCTGTCATCCCCGGCGGAACACCTCCTCAGCACGGCTTTTACTTTCGCCAAAAGGATGGGAAGGGAATAGGGTTTGCAGATGAAATCATCGCCGCCCACATTCAGCCCCAGCAGGATGCTCTCTTCTTCCGTCTGGCAGCTTACAAAGATAATGGGAACCTGTGTCTCCTCCCGTATCTGTCTGCATAGGTTATACCCGCATCCATCCTCCAGGTTGATGTCCAGCAGGATCATCCGGGCGGTATTTCCCTTTATAAATTCACGATATCCCTCCACCCCGGATACTGCCGCCGCGTTTATCCCTGAAAGGTTCAAATATTTACAGGTGTTTTCCGCCAGCGGCGCCTCATCCTCTATCATCAGACAATCATATACCATTTATCCGTTTCCTTCCTTATCAGCCATACAGCCCAAATCTTCCCACCCTACTCTGCCTTTATGAGGCTGCAGGGAACAATTTTCCTGACCTTCCATGCTGAAAGGAATGCTGTCAGGCATCCTGCCGCTTCCATACACAGGACAAGCACAACAATCCAGACTGCCGGGAAACGGAATGTGAGCCGGTAAACCCCCATCCCGCGAAACAGCCCTGCCAGCACGGCATTGGAGCCAAAATACAAAGCAATGCCCCCTAACAGGCTGCCCCCCGCGATATACAGCATGAATGTAACCACCGTCTGGGATATGATCTGTCCGTTGGAATATCCCAGCGCCTTCATTATCCCAAAATCCCTTTTATGTGTCAACAAAATGGAATTGGTCACAAAATAGCCCATGATGATGACCAGCAGGAACATGACCGCCATAATAAAGGATACCACGCCGGACACGCTGCTTATGATCGGAGCAAGCTGGGAGTAGAATACCCGTTCAAAGCCCCCCGCATAAGAGATACGGTCCAGAAACCTCTCCTCCAGCCTGCTGCAGTATTCCTCCGCATCAATCCCCTCCTCCAGATAGATATGCACCGTCTGCCACTGCGCCCCAGGATCGACCAGACTAAGCCCTTCCATGGTAAGATAGATGTCCATCCCTCCTGTGTAGGTTCCCTGGGTAAGGCCAACGATCAGGAATGTTCCTTCCCCTGCCGCCTCCTGAAAGATCTGGGACACTTCTATGGTATCACCGATCTCCTTCCCCAGCGCCTCCGCCAGGTTCCCGGAAATGGCAGTTTCATTTTCATGCTTCGGATAGCGCCCGGCATAAAGGGAAGGGTTCTCCAATGCCCCATAATCGCTGTATACGCCCAGTGCCGCATATACCCCGTTATCACACAGAAGCCTTGAACTCCCCGGCTCAACAGCCAGCATGACCTTGCGGACGCCCTCTCTTTCCATTTCCCTTGCTATCTCTGCTGCGTCCTCCGGTCTGGATGGCTGCACATTTACGGAATAGACCTCCGTGCCCGTGACCTGCAGCATCCCTCCCTTATCGTTTACCAGCCTTACATATAAGATGACGGCAAACCCGGCAACACACATGATCACAGATATGACAACGCCTGTGAGGATGCTCTTGATCCGCTCGGAACTTATCATCTTAAATATAATGGACAGATTTACCGGAAAAGGCGAGCTCTCCATGGTCATCCCGCCCTTTCTCCCGGAAGGCTGCACTTTTCCCCTTTCCTGGATTGCTTCCACCGGCCTTATCCTGAATATCCCCCTTGATAAGAACAGGGTTACTGCCCCGATGACCAGCAGGACTGCCAGAAGGTTCCTCCCGGCAGCCCTTCCCAGGAATGCCGTGTTCCATACAAAACCGATATCTGTTGCTATATTTTTTATGACCTCCGGCATGATGCACTGTGAGAGCCCAATGCCGGCCATGCCGCCAGCAAGCCCCAGGAACAAAAACTGCAGTACATAAGACATTACAATCTGTCCTCCCCCGTAGCCCACTGCCTTCAATGTCCCAAGCTCCTTCAAGTCCTTATCCAGTGTGTTCCGCATATGGAACCAGATCACCATGAAGCAGGCCGCGATCCCTATAAAAGAGGCTGCATTCATGACTGCCACATAAATA
>CATLBO010000192.1 GCA_949879025.1 uncultured Hungatella sp.
TAGCGAGGATGACGGAAAGAGGAGTGCGCAGCTCATGGGAGGCCGATGCGATGAACTGCATTTGGTTTTCGTGGTTTTCCTTTAACGGCTTTAAGAGTTTTCCGGTAAAACTCCAGGAGAAACTGCCGGTCCCCGTTTTCCAGGGTTCTCCTGGCCGCCAGAAGATCCCCGTACTCCAGAAAATCGTGGATCTCAATAACCGGAACCGGCACATCCCTGTAGATGGGAACCGTGGCAAAAATATAATCCACACCAGCAAGATCAAAATCCTCCAGCTCATACACATTGCACACAAACACTTGATCGAGATAATCGCCAAATTCCTTTTTCAACTGATAGAGAAGCATCCGGGAGCTGGCCCGGCCGCTGGCACATACCAGCAGCACATTCTTTTTTTCAATCCTGCTGTCCCTTTCCTCCAGCGCCAAAGCAAAGAGAAAAGCCAGAAATCCTGTCTCCTCCTCAGGTATCTCCTTCCCATAATACCGTCTCAACACGCTGCTGCCTAAAACTGCTATGGAATAGGCCAGAAGATATTTTTTCTGGATTCCCGGCAAAAGGGGATTATCAATGTGAATTCCGTACCTCATACGAATATCCATGGATACCAGATGCTGGTTCAGCATCATTCTCAGGTTCAGGTTATCCCGAAATTCCATGTGAAACGCCTGGTACACTGCCTCCAGCATGTCCATGATCATCCGGTCAATCCGCTCCGATATTACAAAATTGTCTTTTCCGAATCCGTGGATTCTTTTGCTGGCCAGGAGAATCCCCAGGAATCCTGCCTCCGCTTCCACTGGCTTTATGTCCCGCTCTTCCTCGATCCGATGCATGATCCTGACTGCCAGAGTCCGCTCCTCAATTCCCCATTCCAGTTCTGCCTCAGGCATCTCCTCAATCATGCGCCCCCGCTCCATACGTGCCACCGCCACCTGAAGATATCCCAGAATGCTTTCAAAAGAAATCTCAGAAAAGCGGATGTCCGCCTCCTTCATCTGCTCCAGCACAAACCGGGCCATTCCTTCACTGTCAAAGCGGTATCTTCTTCCCCTCTCCCTGTATTGCCCCTCCACCCGTTTCACATTTTCCATAAGGCATCGCCTTATGTCAAACTCCTTGCCCTGTATCCGTATTCCATAGGCAGGTTTCCGCTTCAGGCAGATGCCAAACCGCCCCAGCCGCTCCTCTACCTGCCGCAGCTCTGCTGACAGCGTGCTCCTGGATATGTACAAAAACCGGCAGATATCATCAATTTTAATGTAATCCTTTCTGTTGAGAAGCATAGCCAGAAGGTATTCCATCCTGTCCGCCGGATTGTCCGGAATCCTGCCTCCCTCTTGGGTCTTCAGCTCCCTAAGCCACTGTTCAAACTGCTCCTTTTCCTCCACCTGGATCAAAAATCCCTGGCCTCTTTTAGAAATCAGCAGCCCTCCATGGCCTTCTATTTCCGCTTTCATCTCTTTTAGCCGGACCCTGGCCGTTTTTTCACTGACTCCCCATATTCCGGCCAGTTCTTCTGCTGTCATAAACTTCTGTTCCATCAGGTACTGCAAAGCCAGAATTCTCCCATCCCACATAATGTTCACCTCATGCCTATCTGCCAATCTGCATCTCTGAAACTTTCTTACAAAGAATATAGCAAATACCGGGATTTTTTGTTAGAATAAAAACATTGAAATTAGAATATTTCTACTTATAAAAGGAGAACCCTTATTATGACATTGTTGGAAGCCTGCTGCTTCTTTCAGGATCTTACCGGACTTTCTGCTGCCCTGCTGTCTGGAAGCAGGCAGCGGGCTCTGTTTTGCGCTGCCTACCAGTTTCACTCTGTCCAGAGCTATTTAAACCTTAATACTCTGGAATATTTTCTGGAACACCTGCCATTTGCCCAGCTTATCCATCTTACTGATCCCTTGGGAATCCATTTCGTCTTTGTCATGGCACATCATGTCCCCGTCGCCCTGGGGCCTTTCTGTACCGAACTGCTTACGGTGTCTGACTGCCGCACGCTGTTTCGCGATGTTCCCTCCCTCGGCCTTCCGGCTACAGATTATCTTGCCTACCGAAGCCCCTTTCCTGTTATGGAAGAGAGGCAGGTTTTCCGTCTCACAAAATGCATGCTTAAAAACCTGGGTATTCTCTGTGATGACTGGCAAGTGCGGAATCTGGACTGCCTGCACTCTGAACAGGCGGATTCCTGTGATTTGGAGATTCACAGACCTTACTCAGAACTAATAGTGGAACGCTATGCCATGGAGCAGCGCCTTATGGAAAATATCTGTCTGGGAAACCGGTTCGCTGCCATTGCCCACTGGCAGGCTCTCCACAATTATGTAGCATATAAAAGAAATCCTAAAAATATTGGGTATACCATAGAAAATGCCAGAATTTCAGCAGCCATTACCAGAACGGTTATACGCATAGCCGCCATACAGGCCGGAATTCCGGCCCCTTTAAACGACAAAATATCCGGTGAAAGCGCCGCAATTATAAGAAATGCTTCCACCATCGAGGAAATTAACAAAGAGCATGAACGGCTTATCAGCGAATACTGCCGGATTATCTATGACCACAGGACAAAAGGATACAGCGGTCTTGTTTTAAGCGCCATCTATCATATGGAACACCATTATTTCCAGAATATTACCATAAAAGCTTTGGCAAAGGATCTGGAAGTCTCACCCAATTACCTGACCAGCCGCTTCCGCTGCGAAACCGGCCTTACCCCTACATCCTATTTATGTAAGATACGAATGAACCAGGCTGCCCGCAAATTGGCCAGCACCCGTCTTTCCATTCACCAGGTCAGTGAGCAGGTAGGGATTCTGGACGCCAACTATTTTGTGAAGCTGTTTAAAAAGGAATATGGGGAAACGCCCAGCAGGTACCGCAAAAGAATGGGGCTGTAAACTGCCGCCGTTGCAGGCTCATCCTTACATGTCCCTATGGAACGGCGGCAGCTGCTGCTTTATTTCTCCCGCTGGTCAATAAGCTGATGCAGCTTTACAAGGGCTTCCTTAATTCCTCCTACTTCATTAATCAGCCCCTGATCCACAGCCTCTCTGCCCACCAGCACCGTACCCAGATCTCTGGTAAGCATCTTCGTATTCAGCATCAGTTTTTTCACCTGTTCATAATCAATGGATGAATGACCGGACACAAAGCTTATGATCCTGTCCTGAATCATCTCAAAATATTCATAGGTCTGGGAAGCCCCGATAACCATTCCTGTCATGCGCACCGGATGCACCATCATGGTTCCTGTAGGCACGATAAAAGAGTAATCCGTAGACACTGCCAGCGGCACTCCGATGGAATGGCTGCCGCCCAGGACCAGAGACACCGTAGGCATAGACAGGGAGGCAATCATTTCTGCAATAGCAAGCCCTGCATCCACGTCCCCTCCAGAAGTGTTCAGGAGCACAAGCATTCCTTTTACCTGGTCATCATCCTCCAGCGCCGCCAGCTGCGGCAGCACATGGTCATACTTAGTAGTCTTACTGTTTCCTGGGGCATTTTCGTGTCCCTCCACTTCCCCAATAATGGACAGAAGATGGATCTTCCTTTTCTTCTGGTTCTCCTCCAGCGTTATCTGCCCATACTCCTGAATCTTCTCATCCTGTTTCTCCTCCAGCTCTTTTTCCGTCTTTTTCTGATCCTGGTTCATAATCTCTTTGCTCCTTTGCAAACATAGTCAATTCCCCATGCCGTCTTCTTGCTGCTTTCATTGCGCTTTAACAAGCTTTATAGGGGTTACTTTAAAAGCCCCGCCGCCCAGCAGGCAGGTTTACTTTAGTTTGCATCAGAGCCTGTATTTTTATTCACAGCCCTTAAAGCCAACAGCATAAGGGCTTCAACGCCTTCTTTTCTGTTTCTCTGCGTCACTGCCCTTCTTCATTCCCTCCTCTTTCAGCAGCTTCCTTATATAGGCAAACGTTCTTCTCGCTCCTTTTTCCGCCAGCATGGTCGCGTGGGTGTGACGGAGGCTGTGATAGTCAAACTCGGCAAAGCCCAGCTCATGGGTTGCCCCCCAGCTGACATGCTGCATGGTGTGGCTCGAAATGCAGGAGCCGTCCGCCCTTACCAGCACAAAATCTCCCTTTTTCCCGTCTCCACCTGTGTTAAGATGGCCTTACTCGTCCTTGAAGTACTGTATGTACGAATCGCCGCAGGCGGAG
>CATLBO010000193.1 GCA_949879025.1 uncultured Hungatella sp.
AAATTTCTATGCCGCGTGTGCAGTGCTTTAAGATTCCGAGTTTGTATCCAAGCGCACAGGATAAAAATGCGTTGGCAAAATTTCTCTTTGAAACAGGTTGTGTAGGATTTTATTTGCGCGTCATACGATCACCCAGGTAGCCGTAGGAAAGCTGGTGTGTCTGGGAGTCTTTGGAAACGACTATGAAACCCCGGACGGAACCTGTGTCAGGGATTATATCCATGTAGTGGATTTGGCAGACGGCCATGTGAAGGCACTTCAGAAGCTGGAGAAAAGCCAGGGCGGCGTGTGGATCTACAATCTGGGCACAGGAACAGGATACAGCGTTCTAGATGTGATTAATGCCTTTGAGGAAGTAAATGAATTAAAGATCAACTATGTATTTAAAGACAGAAGGGCAGGGGACGTGCCTCAGTGCTATGCAGATCCTGCCAAGGCAAAAGCGGAACTGGGCTGGGTGGCAAAGCGGGGTATCCGTGAGATGTGTCAGGATTCCTGGAGATGGCAGAAGAATAACCCGGCAGGGTATGAGGAGTGATCAAAAGGCCAGACATCTTTTTGCGGACGTGAAAAACAAGATTAAAGCAAGGCAGGGGATTTCCCCTGCTTTTGCTTATGGGGAAGATGGTTAAAGCAAGGCACCGTCCCCTGCTTCGGCCCATGCTGCCGTACAGGTGCGTTGCAGCAGTGCTTGTACAGCAGGGGTGTAAGCCGTTTGATCATTCTTGACAGACGCCGCCTAAAAAAATATAATATATATACCGAAAAATATTGATGGCAGTAAATCGCCCCCCTATATAATTTTTGCTAAAAAACAACAAAATCAGGTAAAAAGCATCCCTAAATACCAAAAAGCAATTGACATAAAAAATTCTATAGTGCATAATTAACATACAAAAGCCGAACCACTGCAGCAGTTGCAGGCACTTCCAAAAGCAAAAAAAATGCTGCAGAATTTAAGATTGATTTTCGAGAAAAAAAATGTTATTATAATTTCGATGTGCTTCGCTTTGATACCCAGTATTTTACTATTGCAAAGGGCGGAGATTTAGAGGAAAATAGAAAGAGAGAGGAGAGGAAGTATAATGTCCGAAATGTACGGCAACGGTGTTGCGTTGACAGAGAAGGTGCTTGATTTCTTGTGGCAGCGGCAGACAGTATCTTTGAATAATGTGGCCAATGTTGATACCCCAGGCTTTAAGTCCCAGTACATAACATTTGAAGAGGAACTTGGAAAAAGAATTTCAGAGGCTAATAAAACCAAGCGGTCTCCCAGACATACAGTGTATGAAGCTATTGGAGATTCAAGATCATGGCTGAACACCACATGGGATGAGTCCAGCAGGCTGGACGGCAACAATGTGGATATGGATCAGGAGCAGGTGGAGATCGTCAGGTCTGCTTATGAATATCAATATATGCTGAACTCCTTAAATAACGATATAACCCGGCTCAAGAATGCGGCTCGAAGCTTCTGACGTTTGGTTTTAGAAAGCTGAATTTACAATGATAGGACGTAAAGATTGGGATAATAGGATGGGGAGGAGAGGACGATGGAGGGAGTATCATTTATAACACCTATGCAGCTGTGGAACATAGGTGGGATTGGAGGAGGGCTGGACGAGACTCAGACCATGCCCTCGCTGAATGCGGAGGCCTCTTTGTTTAAAGATGTCTTCAAAAATGCTGTCAATCAGGTGAAGGAAACCCAGGCAGATGTGGAGTATAAGCAGTATCTGTTAAGCACGGGCCAGATTAATGATGCTCACACCCTGCCCATTGCAGAGGCGAAGGCCAGCCTTAGTCTTGATGTGCTCATAACATTGCGCAATAAAACGTTGGAATCTTATAATGAGCTGATTAAGATGAATGTTTAATGTCTGACAGGAAGCGCATTTCCGGTTAAGCGCCAGCAGCCGCAGGCTGCCATAAAGAAAATATGACAAAAGGTTGGATGAAGAAGTGGATAAGTTAAAAGAACGCTGGCAAGGAGTCCCGGAGAAGACCCAGAAGATTATTAAAGCAATCGCAGGGGGAACTGCTGCGATTGCTTTCGTTGCGATTCTTGCGCTGTTTGTTTTGAGCGGTGATTCGGATTATTCTACACTGTTCACAGGGCTGAGTCAGGAGGAAGCGCAGGAAGTCGTAGGACTTCTCCAGGATGAAGAGATCGAGTATCGTTATGATGCAAACAGCGGAGCCATACGGGTTCCGGAAGCTACGGTGGAGCAGACCAGGGTAAGCCTTATCAGCAAGGGATACCCCAAAAGCGGGTTTGCTTACGATATGTACTTAAACAATACGGGGCTTATGACTACGGAATCGGATAAAAAGCTGATTAGCCGATTTGAACTGCAGGATCGTCTTGGGGCCACCATCAGGATGTTTGACGGCGTACAAGACGCTAAAGTTACCATTACCGAAGGGACAGAGGCACTGTATGCCTGGGAAGACGATTCCAGCGCTGATGCGTCCGCTTCTGTTATGGTAACTATGAAAAAGGGAAGTTCCCTGACAGCGGATAAGGCCCAGGCGGTTAAGAACCTGATTTCTCATGCTGTAAAGGGCATGAATTTCACCAATGTAGCAGTGTTTGACGCTGAGACTATGATGGAGGTGGATGGTACCGGGGACGGCAGCAGCTCCACAAGCGCTGCATCTGATCTGGCCAGCCTTACGAATATGGTTGAGAACAGCATTGCCGGTAATGTAAGGAGGGTTCTGGAAAAGCTTTACGGTGCGGGCAATGTGGCAGTGTCCGTAAAGGGAACTTTGAATATGGAGCGGCTGATTCAGGAGAGCACCCAGTACTCTACACCAGAAAAGATTAACGAGGAAGATAAGTCGGGGCTTTTGGAAAGGGAAGATATAACCAGTGAAGGAAGCACTGCAGCCAACCAAAATGCAGGCGGGCTGGTGGGAGCGGATGCCAATGCGGATGTGCCCAGATATACCAATGAAGACGGAACGAATGCTGCCGAGGACGCATATAGTAACTATACCGCTTCCAGGGAATGGCTGTTTAACGTTTTAAAGGAACAGCGTCAGATTGATCCCGGCATTCTTGAAGATACCTCCATTGGAGTGGTAGTCATTACAGACAGAACGGATGCTCCGACTCAGGAACAGCTGATCCGGCTGGTTGCCAATTCTGCCGGTATACCGGTGGATACGGCGGCGGATAAGATAACTATTATCCGCGATTCCGGCGTGGTGGTGGATGTACCGGAACCAAAAGATGATGAGGAAACCACAGGCGATGTTGCGGCAGTTATTAAAGCTGTGCCGCTGCCCATTCTGATAGCCATAGGCGCAGGGATTCTTCTGCTCCTGCTCCTCCTGATTCTGCTCCTTGTGAGAAGGGGAAGACGCAGAAGAGGCGAAATTGTTATGGAAGGCGACGATTTCATCGACGGAGATATGCTGTCAGCGGATGACATCGCAGGCGGAGAGAATCTTGCTCTTGCGGAGGAAGGCGCCGGTATAACGCCGACTTCCGGCATAGACGAGGAAGAAGATGAGTTTGCAAAGAATGAGGAGATTATGAACCTTCGGATGCAGCGCAGCCTGCGTCTGAAACAGAATATCGGAGACTTTGTTGATCAGAATCCGCAGATAGCGGCTAAACTGGTACAGACCTGGTTAAGAGGAGAGGAGGCAGACGGCGATGGCAGCAGAAATAAACGTGCCGGCAGAAGTAAGTAACTTGGCAAAGCCGGAAGGCGATGCTCCGATAACCAATTCAAAAAGCAAAGCGGCTTTGGTGGTTGTATCTCTGGGAGCGGACAGAGCATCCCAGATCTATAAGTATTTGAATGAAGAAGATATTGAGGAACTTACATACGAGGTAGCGAAGCTGGGCAAGACCAGCAATACCCAGGTGGAAGCCACCTTGGACGAATTCTATAAATTATGCCTGACGCATAAGATGATGACAGACGGCGGATTGGACTATGCCAGAAACGTTCTGGAGAAGGCCTTCGGCGAGTCCACTGCCAGGAACCTTTTGGAGAAAGTGTCAAAGACGCTGCAGTCCAAGCCGTTTAACTTCTTTATGAAGGGCGACCCGAAAGCGTTATTGTCTCTTTTGCAGAATGAAAGGCCTCAGGTTATTGCTTTGATTATGGCA
>CATLBO010000194.1 GCA_949879025.1 uncultured Hungatella sp.
CGGGTCCGGAAAGACCACTCTCTTGCGGTGCATGAATTTTCTGGAGACAGCAGATAAAGGAACTATGGTGTTTGACGGGGAAACGTTCCAGATGGAGCACATCTCCAAAAAGGAAATCAGCAGGATACGCAAGAAGACAGCCTTTGTGTTTCAGAATTTTAATCTTTTTGCCAATAAGACAGCGCTGCAGAATGTGACAGAAGGGCTTATTGTGGCAAGAAAAATGCCGAAAGCCCAGGCAGAGGAGATTGGAAAGAAAGCCATTGAAAAAGTGGGGCTAAGTGACAGAAAAGGCCACTATCCACACCAGCTGTCAGGTGGACAGCAGCAGAGGGTGGCCATTGCCAGGGCATTGGCTGCAGACCCGGAGATAATTTTTTTCGATGAGCCTACGTCAGCCCTTGACCCGGAGCTTATCGGGGAGGTTCTGGAAGTGATGAAGGGACTGGCCCAGGAAGGCATGACCATGCTGGTAGTGACTCATGAGATGAATTTTGCCAGAAACGTTTCCACAAAGGTGGTGTTTATGGAGCATGGCAAAATCGTGGAGGAAGGCAGTTCCAGAGAGTTTTTCCAGAATCCTAAAGAGGAAAGAACCAGAGAATTTCTGCGGATGGCTGACAGAGCCAGAGGATAGAAGGCGGTTTAACGGCAGACTTTTATAAAAACAGAAGGAGAGTAAGAAAATGAAGAAGAAAATCGGTGTAATACTGGCAGCAGCCATGATGACGGCAGCAGTAGGGCTGTCTGCATGTTCAGGCAAGGAAGGAGAGACTCAGGCTGGCGCAAATCAGGCGGACCAGAGTACGGCAGCAGATACCCAGGAGCCTGAAAAAGGGGAGGAAGCAGGCCAGACAGGGAATGACCAGCTGGCACAGATTCAGCAGAAAGGAGAATTAATCGTGGCTATGGAAGGAACCTGGTCTCCCTGGACATACCATGACGAAGACGATAAGCTGGTAGGGTATGATGTGGAGGTGGCTCAGCTGATCGCCAATAAGCTGGGCGTGAAGGTAACTTTTGTGGAAGGGGAGTGGGACGGATTGTTTGCTGGCCTGGATGCAGGGCGGTATGACCTTGTGATTAACGGCGTTGAAGTGACAGACGAAAGGCGGGAAAAATACGATTTTTCCCAACCCTACGGCTATATCCGTACAGCTGTCATAGTGGATGGACAGAATACGGATATTCAGACCTTTGAGGATTTGAAAGGGAAGAAAACAGCCAATACCATTTCCAGCACCTATGCTGAGCTGGCAGAAAGCTATGGGGCACAGGTTACAGGCGTTGATGATCTGAACCAGACGTTTGAACTGCTGAATACAGGGCGGATTGACGCCACCTTAAATGCAGAGCTGACATTTTATGACTATATTAATGCCCACCCAGAGAAGAATATTAAGATTGCCGTACTGACAGATGATGCTTCTCTGGTATGCATTCCTATGAGGAAAGGTGCAGAGTCCGAAAGCCTTCGGGAGGCTGTAAACAAAGCGATTGACGAGATCAGGGAGTCCGGGGAACTGTCAGCATTGTCGGATAAATATTTTGGCAATGATATTTCCCAAGAACCGAAGAAGGCCAATTAACGGCAGCAGGGAGACGTGGAAGAATCCGGTTTTTGCTGCGGAACGCAAAAGCCGGATTGATAAAAGCAACATATAAAAAGGCAGATCTGCAGAATATACAGATCTGCCTTTTTCATATTTCATGAAAAGCCTTTTTGTAAAATCCGGCATGAGCCCGCCGGACTATTCTCCCATTTTCCAGGTTACCAGCCCGCATGCAGCCGCAAGCCCAAGGCCCAAAAGAATCTGTCCTGCTCCGGGAAATGTTGACTGGCTTAAGGCTCCAGTGTTGTAGAAAATGGCAAAGGGGGAGGCAAGGATCAGGCCAAAGATGGCACAATAGGTCTGGATGCCGAATTTTTCAAACAGGAATGTAATCAGCTTGGCAATCAGGAAAATTCCAAGAAGCACTCCCACGCCAAAGGGCATAAGCAAGGCAAATCCATGGGCCAGGCCAGATGCATCCAGCCCTTTCAGAGCATCCAGGAAGGACTTGATCGTGTTAATAACGCCGTAGTAGTATCCAAGTATCATCATCACCAGGGAGCCGCTGACCCCGGGAACCACCATGGTGGCTGAGGCAATGACTCCCACAAAAAACAGGGAGAGCATAGTACCCGGGGTAACGGCAAAGGTTTTAAGGACCTCATCCTCTGCATTCATCATAGGGAGAAAAGCAGCCACGGCAAACAGGATGGCAAATGCAAGAATGCCAGACAGCCCGATTTTTGACGATCCCTTTGCCAGCTCTTTCTTCAGGGAACCATAGAGAACAGGGATTCCTCCCAGTATCAGCCCCACAAATGCCATACAGGTAACAAAGGTGTGGCGGCTTAGAAGGTATTCAATGGCATAGGTAAAGGCCACAATGCCGATGCCGCAGCCAAGAATAATGGGGAGAAGGGTTGCAATGCTTTTCTTTGGATGTTTTAAAAGGCTGGATACAGAGCCGATAAGTTTGTCATAAATGCCCAGAGAGACAGCCATGGTTCCGCCGCTGACCCCGGGGATAATGTTGGCGATGCCTATAAGCATACCCTTTATGGTATCCATGAAAAATGTCATATAAGATCCTCTTTTCTGTGCAGATTTCTAATTTGTGCATGGACTTTTTGATCCTGGGCTTTCCCAGACAGGACAACTGAGGAAAAAAGCACATGCAGGCTGTGACTACTAATTATAGAGTTGGCGGCATGGATTTGTCAACAGGCAGCTTGAAATCCCCAATTAAGACAATGTTAAAATATGCCATGTTTTCTGTAAAAACAGGGGTGGATTACGTCACTGTGTCCACCTTTTTGCATAGGAAAAGCAGATAGAATAAAAATGCCTTTATGGGGGAGATAATCCCGGAAAAAGACGGATGCCAAAGAGGAAAGGAACGATAGGAATGTGGTCAATAGCTATCTGTGACGATAACAAAGAGGACTGCCATATGCTGGGGGAACTGCTGGATGTTTACTGTCAGGAGAAAAAGGTTGCCATGGAGTGGGAATTGTTTTATGACGGGATCTCGCTGTACAGGGAGATGAGTCTAGGAAAGCGGTTTGACCTGATTTTCTTGGATGTCCTTATGCTGGAAATGGATGGAATCAGGCTGGGAGAAGAAATACGGACGCAGCTGAACAATGAAGAGGTGGAACTTGTCTATATGTCTTATGGACTTAGAGATGCAGAAGCAGTTATGGAGAACCGCCCCATGAAATTTCTGAGAAAGCCCTTTCGCAGAAAACGGGTGTTTTACATTGTGGATTATGCCAGAAGACTGGGGTTTTGCTGCGGACAGCAATTTCTCTTTCAGAAAAACAATGTATATTATCAGGTTCCCTACGAGGAAATCCTTTACTTTCAGAGCTGCGGGAGAAAAGTGGAGATCCACATGATCAATGAAAACAGCGAATTCTACGGAAAGCTGTCAGATATTCTCGAAAGAGGGCTTCCGAAACAATTTGTTCAGATCCATCAATCTTATATTGTCAATAAGGATTTTATTGCGGAATTTAAGGCGGATCGGGTTTACTTAAGGGGGGAGAAGGGATATTTTTCCATCAGCAGGACGTTTCGCAGGTCAGCAGTAATGCGCTTAAAGAAACTTTTGATGGCAGAATTTGACTGATATGGGACGGAATTTGACATTGGAAGAACAGAGGGAAATTTTTATGCTATGATAGGGTCAGGCATTGCGCAGGACTCAAAAGAATATGGAAAGTCCCTCTTTTCGGTATTCTCTGCGGAGGCCAAAAGTCCGGAATCAGGGGTTTTCCGGACTTTTTTAGACGGAAAGATTTTCATTGATTTTTTGCGGTGCGTTGTGTACAATGTAGGGAAATGGAAAAGGTTAGATTCAGGAGGATAATATATGAGCCAGAAGCAATCACTTGACACAATCTGCATTCAGGGAGGATGGCAGCCGAAAAACGGGGAACCCAGGGTGCTGCCTGTATATCAGAGCACGACCTTTAAATATGAAACCAGCCAGCAGATGGGGCGCCTGTTTGACTTG
>CATLBO010000195.1 GCA_949879025.1 uncultured Hungatella sp.
CACGCCCTGACTGCCTGATAAGAACCGTATTTTTCCGTCTTCATTTTTAAGACATTCCGGTAAAACAAAACAATTAGGGGCATCCAGATATTTCCTGGGAATGCAAAGGTATAATTTTTTCAGCGGTTCAGGAATGACAGCCCCAAGCCGTTGCCCCACCTCCGCAATTTCCTGCTCCAAAGATTGCGGATCGATAACATTTATAAAATGATTCAGTGTTTCAATGGCCGGTTTTATATCTAAAAGAACTCTCTTCCTGATCGGTTTCTGTGTGCCATGTGTTTTTTCAATCAATTTCCCATCCAGTTTATACCACTGAAACCTGACATGGATATTCTCCATAAAGTCGGTGACCTGGCTGGAACTGTCTGCAGATACAAATACACACCGCAGTCCAAAATCAATGAACCCATAGAGATTCGAGTTTTTCGTTGAACAGGCCCTCCCTATATTGTTTTTGGCCTGTCCAATGGGCAGCATATTGAATATTTTACATACAGCCTCCTGGTCATTGTATGCAAGTTCTTTCGGATCAATCCTCCCAATACTGTTTTGGCTGAAAAGCTGCTGCGCACTGACCCAGCCCAGTATAGAACAAGATAACCGATAGCCGGATCTGCATATAGATGCCTGTTTTTGTTTCTGGTTTTTCGGATTGTTGTAATATGTGTATGTATAAGGATCATAAATATCCTGGCCACTGGTTTCCTTCCTGAATCCAACTCCCCAGATTCCGTAAGTATAGAATGTAATTACTTCGACATTTTGAGAACCGACAAGATGGCGTTCGGTTCTTCCCAACTCACGCAACGGAATAAACCGGTTTTTTGCCGAAAAAACGGGATCATTTTCATGAAAGGTAAGGTAAAACTCCTGCAGGGCCTGGGGCAGGGTAAATCCCAATTCTCTCTCCTTGTCCGCAATATCCTCTGGCGTCACACAACTTTCCCTGTCACTGCCAAAGGATTTGATTTTTTTCAATTCTTCTAATATCATGGAAATACCTCCCTGTTTTTGGGGTTCATACAAACTCCAGACCATTCCTGTTGCACAGCTCATAAAAATCGCCATTCCTGTTGTTTCTCTGCCACTCAAAATAGGTTTGATACAATCTCACATAATACTCAAATTCTTCTACAAACTGCGGCTCTACTGACTTTTCTGAAAGGATTTTATTTGCCACACTTACAATATTTTCAAATTCTTCTTCTGTAATGCCACAACTCTCCGGAAAATGGTGCTGCCCCCACCATAAGGAATCCAGCTGTTCTCTAAAATAAAGCTGAACTGTCTGCAAGTCACATTTTTCATGCATATATGCACGCTTCAAAATAGAATAAAAATCATGCTCAAGCATTGGATCATGTGGGTTATAACTGTTTCCAAAAATCTGATATGCCCAACGCATCTGCGGCATTTGATCTTTCTCACATTCACGGCATAGATAGTTGTCAAGCAGCTTCGTTAATTGAAATGGCAGATGACGCCTGGGCAGGCTATCGCCCGGAAATTTCATCTCATCCAAGTATTCCCTGCAAAATTGGAACAAAATAGCGTCTGTGTCCGCATCCGGCACATTCTCTTTAAAAGATTTGGTAAATGTGAACAGAAAGCTGTTTGCCTGCTTTTTCAATCCCTTTTTACGCAGATCCCAATATTTCTTTATCTCTGTGATAAACTGCTCATAATCCATGTTAAAACTCCTCTGGAAGATACTTTCCGAACAATTCTTTGATTGGAAATTCCGGAACCAGTTTCTTTTTCCTGTCATATTTTTCTGACGCATAATATGGACGGAAAAGAAATCCTCTGCCTAACCCTGCACGAATCTCCGGATCTACACTTTCCTCAAAATCCTCTGCAACTCTCTCCCGCTGGCTTTTCTGGAATGATCAGTGCCATGACAAAGCTCTCCTATCTTTTCATTAAGAATAATCCTGCTCCAGTTCTTCCTTTGTAGGGAATTTTGCTTCGTCTTCATCAAGAAAGTCACCAGTACAGGCAAAGCGGAGAAAATCATCAAAGTCCTTACAAATATAAAGTTCTCGTGTCTCCATATATTTCCTTACTTCTGATCTGCTAGCCCAATCTACCCCGGCGCCCATCATGTCATATACGCCCTCTTCATGTATTGTGACGATGCCGCCGCTTACTAAATCCAGATACACCAAATACCCATATACATTTCCGATCCTGATAAACCCTGCCTCCAAAAAGCAGGGACAGTAATCCTGCGTTTTCTGTTCCTGCTGGAGATTCTTCAAAAATTCTGCCCCACTGTGTCCCTGCATATTGTGCCACTCAAACTCAACCGTTGGGCCAATGTCAAATTCAGGCCGGGGAATATAGCCATTTTTTTCCCGTGAAAAGGTTTTGCTCCATGAACACGCAAAGGAATCGCCACAAAAGGAAACAAGTACAGTAATGTCACCTGGCATTTTATAGCTTAACAAAAATTCACGATATGGCACTGGCAGTTCATAACCAATCCCTTTCTCAATATCTGATAAATCTTTCTCTGTAAAGCTGGATTCTTTTAATGGCTCTTTCCATAATTGCGGTTCACGCTCTCTCAATATCTCTAAATACTTTTTTGCTGTTGTCATAAAAGCCTCCTTTGACAAATCATGGTTCCTGTTCTGTTCTTTTTTCTCATAATCTGTTTCCTCACCGGCTCTCTTATTTTCTGTCCGGCCAGCCTTTTTCTAAAATCCCACATGAAAAGCCAGGCCAGTCTGTTCCTGAAGCTTTTCAAGGAAGCCACCCTTTGCAGCCGTCTTTGTCAGCACCATAAAACAGACCGGCTCCTGCCCCAGAACCAGCAGGGCTTCCTGATTTTTGTGGACATATGCCATCTGCAAAGGAAAATCGCCCAGACTGGTCAGTTCCGGATGGTCTGAAAGGGGCTTAAAATCATCCTTTATCCGGTCAGCTATCTTTTGGAAATACTCCATCGAAAACTCCCCAGGGAAAAAATCACTGAACAGGCAGGTTCGGTCATCGGCATGCTCACGCCATGACATCTCCTCCCATTCACGGATGGCATGGACCACCAGAAATAATCCATATCCATCCTAAGCTGTCACAGCCTTTCGCTTTCCGTCCTCATCCCCCTCCTCACAGGCATCTGCCAGTTCATCCTCATATTCCCAGGCCATGTCTTTTGGATCATTTTCTTCCCATGCGTATAGACCACCGGAAGTTTTGCCCTTTCGTATCCCGATGATATCTCCTTCTCCGGGGGCAAGAAAAAATCCCAGATATCTTCCCTCCCAATGAAGAAGCTCCAATGGCCGCAGATAACCGCTGGTGACTAACAGGTCTGCCATGTGCCGGTAAATATCCCGGATAGGAGATGGAAGCTTTACATGAAGCCTCTTCTCTGCCGCCAGAATTTCATCCTCTGAATAACATTTCCACTTTTTCAAGCCTTCCATATGCTTCGGGCTGATAAATTGCCGGAGTATCCTCAGTTCCTTTTCGGTTGCATACATAGTTTTCACCTTTTAAACAGGCCCGCTGCCCGCATTTCCTTTTCTTTTTCTTCCATCCGTTTCCTGCCCTGCCCGTTCCATGACCAGAACAGCATCCCGGTTTTTTCTTCCACCCGTTCTGCAAAGGAGTAGGGAACCGGCTCCTTCGTGATCAGCCCATATTTCTGCTGGGCGCTGAAAGATAGAACCAGCAGGGTCTTCTCCGGATTCGTATAAGCATAAACCACATAATTCTCTGGCCCTGCATTCTTTCCGGACATCTCTACCCTTAAAAGCTCTGCTTTTGACGAGATGGGAACCAGCCACTCCTCCATTCTTTGACGGACTTTCCGCAGTTCGTCCAGTTTCCTCGGCAGAGAGCAGCCGATATAAAAAGGAGAAAGTTCCTCTGTCATCCGGGTCTGATGCAGCTCCCACCAATCCCTCATTACCTTATCCAGCACATGTTGGATAATAACAATATCCCAATAAAAACATTGTTTCGAGAAATACTGATCACGTGCGCTTTTTCTTATCACCTCTGATTTCGGCTTTTCATCCTGCACTTCGCCGTAAATGTTGACCCCGTTCCGCT
>CATLBO010000196.1 GCA_949879025.1 uncultured Hungatella sp.
AATGTTTGCTCTGCGGCTGTTTACCGAAGCAGGAGACGGGCAAAAGCAATTTCCAGGGGCTGGCGGAAGGCGCGGCTGACCGGAAACTGCTTTTGCCCGCAGATGCAGCGGTCTTTTTCCAGGGCGTTCACAAAGTTCAGGTTCACCAGATGGCGGTTGTGGCAGCGAACAAAATAGTCCGGCAGTCCGGACTCCACTTCATCCAGCTTTCCGTAAAAATCAGGTCTGCTTCCGTCTTTCAGAGAAATTACGACTTTCCTCCGGTCGCTGGAAAAAGCCAGGATCCTTTTCAAAGGAATTCTCAAAATGCCGGATTTCTGCTCCAGGGTAAAATACTGCTCCCGGTGTTTTCCGAGTTCTTCCAGCGCCTGCTCCAGAACGGCCTGGATCCTGCGTTCCTCATAAGGCTTCAGAATATAGTGGAAGGCATGCACCTCGTATCCCTGAAATACAAAGTCAGGGTAAGCGGTTACGAAGATCAGGAGCGTATGGGCGTTTCTTTTTCTCAGATTTTTGGCGGTTTCCATGCCGTTCATCTGTCTCATTTCAATATCCAGAAATAAGATATCCAGATATGCGCATTCCGGGTGTGAAAAGAGTGCTTCGCCGGAGTCGTATTCCAAAATACGGTAAGAGGTTCCAAGCAGCTGCAGCTTCCGCTCCAGAGGAGCGCGGAGGGCCCGGCGCATGGAAGCCTCATCATCGCAGATTCCGATGTTGATCATAGGATCCTTCCTTTCTGTGAACACAGTTCCTTAGGAGCTGCAGACGAGTCAAGAGGTATCAGTTATACTGTGCAGCGGATTCATCTGGCGCGCAGTATACTTCCCTACAGCTCCTTAGTTTACAGAAAAATCCCGGATTTGTAAATGCGGTTCCTGCATTCCGGTGCAAACTTTACAAAATCAATACCAAACATGACAGCTTCCGCAATGCGCTCCGTCCGAAAAACGCTTAAACTATTTTAAGTGTACGGCTGCATTCACAGACGCAAAAGTGCGGGAGCACGGATTTTGCGAATGGATGAGCAGGCTGGAACCATTTTTATCAAAGGAGGGATTGTTTTATGCTGCAGGTCAGGCATTTATCAAAAAGTTATACATCGGGAAATCAGGTGTATCCGGTATTAAAGGACGTATCGTTGAGGGTGGAAAAGGGGGAGTTTGTGGCCGTCATGGGTGATTGTGCAATAATAGGACTAAACCGGAAGAACCTTACAAAATCGGGGTTTTTGAGGCATAGTCCTATTTCTTTGACCAGAAAAAGGGAGACTCAAAGTTTGCCAGATTGATTTGATAAAGCAGCGCTGCGACACAAAATCGGACATCTTGATCATGTTGACTGTTCAAGCTCCTGTCTGGGGCTAAAGTAAACGTATCAGGATTGGCAAAGCTATAAGTAAGGCATTTCCAGAAGGTTGGGGATGCCTTTTTTGTTACAGAAAATCAAATAAAGGAGACAAGTTATGACCACAAATACAGCGATAGGTGCAGGAAAAGAAAATACTCAGGCAATTACTTTCAAAAACCAACTGCACAAAGATTTTTATACGGAACATCTGCAGAAATGCAGACATCAGGATGTGTACCACAAGGCATTGGTATACTGCCTCGGAATCGATAGCGATACGAGAAAGCATACGGATAGGATTTATGATTTTGCATCCGGATATATAAAACCGGAATGCCTGCATGAAGGATGGCAGACCAGCGGAAGCGTAAAAATTGTCCGTATGGCATTTAACCTATATTGTAATGGAACCCCAAGTGTATCTTCCTGCAAGAATAAAAAAGCACAGCTAGAAGAGTGCCAGCTGTATACGGTAGAGAACTTATTCTGCAGTGGTTATGCAAAATATTTTTGGGAGGCTGTGAAAATTCGGTATCCAGAGTACTGCTTCCATATAGATTACTGGGAGGATATGTATGCTGAAAATTAGACTACAGGGAACCAAACAGGATTTGAAATGGTTCCGCAAGATTTTTGGAACATCAGGACGAGGTCAGAGTGTTGAGAGTATCGGACACTTATGCCAACAAAGGAACAAATAAACATTTCCGTGTATGTAGAGGCGGAAAGAATTGGAGGGTATGATGAAAACAAAGCGTATGACAGTCCATTATGGAACCGGAACACTTGACATGACGATTCCAAAGATTATTTTGCAGGGAAAGTGGCTAAGAGAATTAGGATATTCAGTTGGAGATCAAATAATCGTAACATATGCAGAGGGCCAAAATATAACTATACAGGCTGTTGATAATGAGAAAGACAAAAATATGGAAACGGAGGAAGGCGTATGTGTACAATAATTGCGGTAGCAAACCAAAAAGGCGGAGTCGGAAAAACAACAACTTGTGTAAACCTTGGAATCGGGCTTGCAAGGACAGGAAAAAAGGTACTCTTGGTGGAAGCAGACGCCCAGGGAAGTATGGCGATCAGCCTGGGGATACAGGAACCGGATGAACTGGATGTAACTCTTGTTAATTTTATGGAAAACGCAATTAATGATGAAGATATAGAAAAGAATCCGGAGCGAAGCAGTTTATCGGAGGGGATCATCCACCATGCGGAGGGGATTGACTTTATCCCCTCCAACATTGAACTGGCAGGTTTGGAACCATCGCTTGTAAATGTGATGAGCAGGGAAAGAGTGATGTCTAATTTCCTGATGGATTTGAAAGCACAGTATGATTTTATACTTATAGATTGTATGCCATCGCTGGGAGTCATCACGATTAATGCGCTTGTAGCAGCCGACAGCGTGTTGATTCCGGTAGAAGCAGCATATCTTCCTGTTAAGGGCCTGCAACAGTTGATAAAGACAATCGGGCGGGTACATCGGAGATTGAACCCTGACCTTAGTATAATGGGAATCCTGCTGACAAAAGTAGACCGCAGGACAAATTTTGCAAGGGACATATCGGAACAGATCCGAGAGGTTTATGGAGATAAGATACATATTTTTAAAAACTGTATTCCGTTGTCTGTAAGGGCTGCAGAGACTACAGCAGAAGGGAAGAGCATCTACCTTCATGACCCAAAAGGAATTGTGGCAGACGGTTATCTTTCCCTGACACAGGAGGTGCTTTCAGATGAAGGGAAATAGCGCAAAAAAGGTGAAGCTGACATCTTTTGATGATCTGTTTGGCACAAGCGAGACAGCGTCAGGTGAAGCTGTTACATACGTTCCTATCAGCCAGTTTCATACATTTAAAGATCATCCATTCCGGGTAATGGACGATGAAAAGATGCAGGAAACCGTGGACAGCGTGAAAAAGTTCGGCGTTCTGGTGCCGGGGATCGTCCGCCCGCATCCGGAAAATGGTTATGAGGTCATATCCGGCCATCGGAGGTGGCGGGCATGTGAGCTGGCAGGAATTGAGGAAATGCCTGTGATCATACGTAGCCTCAATGATGATGAATCCACGATCATCATGGTGGATGCGAATATTCAGAGAGAGGACATTCTTCCAAGCGAAAAGGCAAGGGCATATAAGATGAAATTCGAAGCAATCAGCCACCAGGGAAGTAAAAGCAGCAAGCATACAGCAGATGTGATCGGAGAAACCGCAGGGGACAGCCCAAGAACCGTACAGCGATATATACGTCTGGCGGAGCTGGTTCAGGAACTGCTAGACTATGTAGATGAAAATAAAATCCTGATAATGGCGGGCGAGAAGCTGTCTTATTTGAAAAAGGAAGAGCAGGCATGGGTCGTGGATGCGATCGGGAACAGTGGTGTATATCCGTCGAAAACGCAGGCGGACGAACTGAAAAAGCACAGCGAAGCCGGGGAACTGACATCAGGCCAGGTATACGCCATATTGCTGAAAAAAGGGAATGGAAGCAGGAATGTGACTATCTCAGCTAAGAAAATACGCAATTATTTTCCAGACGGATATTCCAAAGAACAGATTGAGGAAACCATCTACTACTGTATCCGGTTAGTTTTTAAAGTATAACCGGATACAGTCTTGCCAGTTTGATTCTTGCATCCTGTGTTTTAAACTGCCAGTTTACCTTTACACATTCCCTGTTCCGTTTTATGGTCCAGGCACG
>CATLBO010000197.1 GCA_949879025.1 uncultured Hungatella sp.
AACAGCCGAAAGGGCGGCAGACAGCCTTACGTCCCATGGGCTCATGGCCAGAATGCTGCCGAACATGTAGCTGCTTACATCTGTGGTCATACCCGTAGTCAGTGAGGTAACCACAATCCCCACTGCAAGGGAACCAGCGGAAATCATGGCAATGGCTGCATCACTTTTTATCTTTCCGTTTTCTGTAATACGGAGCAGGAAGAAAGCCGCAAGAACCACCACCGGAACAGACACGGCAAGGGGAGCCCACCCCATGGCCACAGCCACCGAAAGGGCGCCAAAGGACACATGGGACAGCCCGTCCCCAATCATGGAATACCGTTTCAGCACCAGGCTGACTCCCAGAAGCGCCGCACATAAAGAAATCAGAATCCCTCCTGCCAGCGCCCGCACTAAAAAGGGGTAGGACAGCATTTCCCCTATTATCTTCATACTCCCCCACCTCCTAAGAATTCCTGCCCTGCTTTAGTCTTCCCGTATTCTTCCGGGCTTCCGTAAAAGACCACACTCTGGTGCAGGTGCAGGATCTTGCTGGCCTGTCCCACAATATTGGACATATCATGGGATACCATAAGAATGGTGACTCCTTCTTCTTTATTAAGATGCCTGATAAGCATATAGAAGTCCTGAATGGCCTGTGGGTCAAGTCCCGTTACTGGCTCATCCAGTATCAGCATTTTCCCTGCCGCACACAAAGCCCTGGCTATTAGCACCCTCTGCTGCTGTCCGCCAGAAAGTTCCCGGTAGCAGTGTTTCTCAAGTTCCAGAATGCCAAGCCGGTCCATGGCCTGCCTGGCCATGTTTTTTTCTTTCCTGGAGTAAAAAGGCCTGTTGCCCCGGCGGTTTAATGCTCCGGACAAAACCACCTCTCTCACGGAAGCAGGAAAATCCTTCTGGGCAGCTGTCTGCTGGGGAAGATAGCCAATGCCTGTCTTTCTAAGTTCTTCCGCCACTACAAGGCTCCCGCCCGTAGGAGCCAGCAGCCCTAGAAGCCCTTTTACCAGCGTGCTTTTTCCTGAACCATTGGCTCCTACCACACAGAAATAGTCGCCTTCTTCCACTTCCATGGTCAGATCAATAACCGCATCATGGTTTTCATACCCAAAATCCACATGACTGCATGTAATCAGTGAACTCATTCGTCCAATCCTTTTCTTAAATTTTCCACATTCTGCTTCATTAAATCCACATAGGTAATACCTTGCTCAAATTCCCTTCTGGTAACATTGTGACAGGAATGGAGAAGCAAAGGTCTGGCCCCTGTTTCCTCTCCTATGATCTCCGCCACCCGGCTGCTGCTTAATTCCAAATAGTAAACCACCGGGATCTGTTCCTCCCTTACTTTGTCTATAAGGTAGGCAATGGTTCTGGCACTGGGCTCTGTGTCAGTGCTGCATCCGGTAAACGCTGCCCTGTATTCAAATCCATATTCGTCAGCCAGATACCGGAATGGAAATTTATTTCCCACAACAATCAGATTTCTTTTCCTGTTGTCTGCCACCTGTATAAATTCCTGGTGAAGCTCCATCAGCTGATCCTGATACCGTTCTTTTCTTTCCTGATATTCCTTCTGATGATCCGGGTCTTTTTCTGCCAGCACCTGCGCAATTACTTCCGTAAACTTTACGGCATGAACCGGTGAGGTCCAGATATGCTCATCGTATTCAATTTCGTCCTCATAGCCGTCATGGTCATGGAAAACCTCAGAGTTGTCTACACTGCTGCGGCCATGTTTTTCATGATCATGGCTGCTTTGTTCCTCCATGCCTTCCACCCTCTCCTCTTCCACTGCATCTGCATAATCCATCATGGTTACCACGGTTATGCCTGACTGGTCCACTGCATCAAGTACCTGGCCCACCCAGTGTTCCATGGCTCCTCCGTTGCAGATCACCACGTCTGCCTCCTGGATCTTTTTCATATCCGCCGGAGTCGGCTCGAAAGAGTGGCTGTCCATGCCTGCCGGAACAATCAATTCCAAGTCTATCATATTTCCGGCAATTTGTCTTGTAAAATCATAATAGGGAAATAAGGTTGCCGCTACCTTCAATGGCTGCGTCTCCCCACCCTCTGGGTTATCCTCTGTTTCAGAACTGCCCGGCCATATATTGCAGCCTGCCAGAGCCAGAATTCCTGACATGGCTGCCACAAATACAAATCTTTTTACTTTGCCCATACACTCCTCTTTGTCAACAAGACGCAGCAGTTCAGATAGCCTTTAAACCGTCTGCATCCGGCCATGAGAATCGCTTCCCAATGGGGCCAAATGCCTGCTGCCGCTGCGTTTTTGTACAGTCAGCAAACATGCAGACCTGTCTGAACTGCTGCAAAAAGGCTGTCACTATCTTCGTTTCCCTTCCATTGTCTGATTGACAATGTCCTTCATCATATCATAGGAAAGCTGTCCTGACGCATAGCCGAACACATTGCCTTCTTTGTCGATCATAAACGTGGTAGGGAAGGAATAAATCTGATATTCCTCAAACAGTTCCCAGTCTGTATCCATAAGCACAGGATAAGTATATCCGTTTTCCTCCAAAAATGCAGCAATCTCTTCCTTGGACTTTTCATTTCCCATATCAGGCCCTGCCACGCCTAATACAATCAGGGCGTCTTCTCCCTCTGTGTCATACTCTTCATAGAGCCTCTGTATGTCCGGCAGCTCCGCCTTGCAGGGAGGACACCAGGTAGCCCAGAAATTCAGGAACACAGTCTTGCCTTTGTAGTCCTCCAGTTTGTGGAAATTGCCATACTGATCCTCCAGTTCAAAAGCAGGGGCAGGAATCTTATTTTCCTCTTTTTCTTCCTCTGTCTGTTGGGCGCTGTCTTGTGAAGTTTCTTTTTCATTTTCTTCTTTTAGGCTGCTTTCGGTTTTTCCGTCTGCTCCTTCACCGTTTTGTGTTGTCCCCGGACTTATTTCCGATTGGGATTCTGGGGCGGAAAACTGGGACAGATAGCTGGTAATCCCGTTCATTTTTCCGGTAAACATCAAAATTCCCAAAACTACCAACAGAATTCCTCCAAGTTTTACGGTATAATTTACCACGCCCATGTGCTTTTTAAACAGTTCCAGCAGTGATGTGGTAAAAAATCCGGCGGCCAGAAAAGGAAGGACAAATCCCAGCGTATAGACTCCTATAAGGAAAAACCCCGTATTTCTGGTGCTGGCTGTTGCTGCCATGAGAAGCACGCTTGCCAGCGCCGGCCCTACGCAGGGAGTCCAGGCAAAGCTGAAGGTAAAGCCCATGGCAAATGCTGCCCACGGCGACATAGCCGCCTTGTCAAGGCGAAATGGCAGTCTCCTCTCCTTCCCCAGAATCCCTGAATTGCCAAACAATCCCAGCTGATACAGTCCAAACAGGGCCACCAAAATACCGCCTAGTCTTGCAAACATTGTCTGGCTGCTTCTGAAAAAGGTGCCGACAGCATTTACCCCCAGCCCCAAAATGAAAAACGCAGAACTGATTCCCACAACAAAGCATATGGTATGGATCATAACTTTTCTGCGTTGATAATAAATCCTTCCGTCTTCCCCTTTTTGGGCTGTTCCGCCTGAAAGATACCCGATATACAGTGGTAAAATCGGCAGGACGCAAGGTGAAAAAAAGCTTAAGATCCCCTGGAGAAACACAGTTGCTGCAGGTACGCTTACATCTAAAGAAAATCCCATATATTGTCAACCTCCGTCTGCACAAAAAACCCGGGGCCTATAAAAGTCCCAGGTTTTTCATAGCGTATTCAATCCCGTCTTCCTCGACGGTTTTTGTCATAAATGTGGCGTATTGTTCCAGAATGGCGTCATGTTTTCCCATAAGGACTGTATTCTCGGCGTAGCGAAAACAGGCCAGGTCATTGCTGCTGTCCCCAAACACATAGGCATCGTTTTTGGGAATTTTCAGCTGGTTTAACACCATGTCAATGGCTGTTGCCTTGCTGCAGCCTGCCGGCACGCACTCATAGAAATCACCGCCTCTGTCAATAACCTGAATATCCGGCTTTAAAAAGGCGAAAAAGCCCTCCCTG
>CATLBO010000198.1 GCA_949879025.1 uncultured Hungatella sp.
AAATCAATCCTTCAATCGTCAACATCCACTCAGCCCTCCTTTCCCAGATTCCTGCAAGCAGGTTTCTATGTAATCGGAGGGTCACAGTCCCTCCGCAGAAGAACTAGCCGCCTACCGTTATGGCAGTACCCGTATGAATATTTTATCAGAAAATGTCGGACGCTACAAGCGGTTTTCCGGCTTTTTTATTTTCCCACTTGCCACCCCGCCAAAACAGAGGTAAGATACGACACCACGGAAAGGAGGGATTGGATGGGAAAGGATTCTGCATTATACCAGTTGATGGATGTCCGCATGCACAGCGTCATGAATGGCATCGTGAGCAGTGACGGGGAATACCAGGCGATTCTCCGAAGGTCGAGCGTATACTCCGGCGAACTGGACGGGATGGATTTATCAAAAAAATCCGGCTGCTGATCGACCGCTACGTCAACGAGCAGAATGCGCATAGCCCTTGTGCTATTGATCCCGGTTTGGGATGTTCGCCTACCTGTTAGGCTTTTCCAACTGCAAGGCTATGTTTTTGGGGAAATGCCTGCCGACAGAAGTAAAAAGAATGAATACAGAACTGTAACTGAAAAAAGTATCGGATAGGACAGAAAGGCTACCATACAGCCCTTCCGCCCTGTCTCTCTTTCGTTTTCAAATGAATATCCACACCTCCGGCTCCGCTATCTTCTTCTCCACCTCCTGCTGCTTGCGGCTGAATACCTCCCTCGGTATCTCGTTGTTCATCCTCATGTCAAGGAACGTCTCGTAGCGCCCCTGCTCCTTTTTCAGCCGTTCCTCTATGGTTTCCTTGTCCCGCAGGACTTCCGCCTGCTCCACCCCCGCAATGCCGCACCCAAGCACCGCCACCGCATTTTTCAGCGTCCCCTCCGGGTCACCAAAGACAGCGTGGAGGACCTTCTGCGCCCGCTCGAATTCCTCTTTGGTGACGATGGGCTGGTGTTTCCCCTCCACGATAACACGCAAACCGCTGTGTAAAAGCATATTACCTCTTATTTCCCCACTTCCCAAGTGATTTCCGTTATCAGGCCGCCCGGTCTGTCTTTTGTGTATTATCATAAAGATTTCAGGTTTCTGCGGTATTCCGCCATTTCCTCCTCACTTACCGTATCCATGATGTGCTGCAGCTCGCTGACCACAAGATCCCGCTCCTTCGGCAGATAGGCAGTGATCGGGTAGAAGTTTGAACTGGAGTTGGCAAAAAGGTGCGTCCGTATCTGCAAATTTTTGATGAACACCTGCAGTTCCTCCAGACGCTCTTTTTCGCCGGCAGGGGCAAACTGCCCCTCCCGCTCCATGCGGTCCAGCTCCGTATCCGGGAACAACGTGAGCGAATCCACCGAAATAAAATATGGGTTGAGCCGGCTGAACAGCTTGGCGCTGTTCACCGCATTCCAGTACCCACTGCCCTTTCCCGCGAGCCCGGTCATGTAGACGAAATAATATTCTATCCCTGCCTCGTCCAGCTTCCGGCACTGCTCCAGTATGTCAGCCGCCGTGTACCCTTTGCCCGCAAGCGTAAGCGTGCCATCGTCACCGCTCTCCGTCCCAATGGTCAGCCCGTTTAT
This sequence comes from uncultured Hungatella sp., assembly GCA_949879025.1. Lineage (GTDB taxonomy): Bacteria > Bacillota > Clostridia > Lachnospirales > Lachnospiraceae > UBA3402. The sequence goes on from CATLBO010000198.1 coordinate 1,578, forward strand.
CCCCATCGCCCGGAGCTTCTTAAGCTGCCACACTTCCTTGTTTTTTATATCCCTGATGCTTGCGAACATGGCCATCGTCTGGCATTTGATGAGGTAATCCCGCACCGTAAGCGCCCGGAGCTTCAAATTCTCGTAGCTCATGGCAAACGGGTTCGCCCCCGTCCAGAAGATGCGCCTCGCACATGGCTGGTAGCTTTTGATCTCCGCCAGGTCTTCCTCGAACTCCTCCATCGGTGACATCCGGAAACACTCATCTTTGTAAAGGCTGCAGAAACGACATTTTTTATAGGTGCAGCCGGAAGCTGCCTGTATGATGACGGAATTCGCCTCGTAGGGCGGCCTCCACGTTCTTCCTGTAAAGTGCATAAACTCATCTCCTGTCAATTCATATCCTGTATCAGGCTTTTCAGTTCTTCCATGTCAATTTCATATATCCCCTGATACGTTTTCTCCACATATCCCCTGTTATCCTTCAAGTAATAGTAGATAGTTCCGATGATCTTATCTCCATCTAAAATACTAAATTCCCCATAGTAATCCGAATCAGGATGTTCTTGTACCGCCAGCTTATCTGTTGCCTGCGCAGATGAAATAACAGACACGAATTGCCCGATCCATTCTCTATCCGGACATGAACAGGAAAAACCGTCTATGGTTGTAATTTCGACGGCAGTTATTTGTTCCGCATCAGGCAGTTCAAGCGGAAGAACGGCCGGTTTCTCTCCACACCCCGTAATAAACATGGAAATAACAGCAAAGCAGTTCAGCAGTCTCCTTCTTCTCATATGCGCCTCCTACAGATGGCGGACGCTCTCACGGTAACGCCGCAGTTCATCCTCGCCCACATTCTCTATGACATCATCCAGGAAAGCCAGCAGTTTCTTCTTATCTTTTGGCAACACCCCGTGAAACTGGAATGCATTGGAAGCGCCAAGCGCCGCAAATTCCGTGGGGATTTCCAGTCCTTCCACCAACGCCCGGACTTCTCTATACTTCTCTGTCTCGCTTTCCTCTTTCCAGTTTCCCTGCCGGATTTCCCCATACAGCTTTGCATCCGGGTAGATGGTCAGCATGTTTGCGCCGACCAGGGCAGGATGGAGTTTGTTACATACAGCGGCAGTGGCTTTTGCCCCGTCCTCCCCATGCCCTGCGCCGGATATGCCCGTCAGATAGAAAAAGCTGTAACGGATGCCCGCCTGATCCAGCCTGCCGCACTGCTCCACTATGTCAGCCGCAAGATACCCTTTATCCATGAACCGCAGCGCCTCGTCATCTGCCGTTTCAATGCCGATTGTCAGCCCGTCATAGCCTGCCCCGTGCAGGGCAGCCAGTTCCTCATCCGTTTTCAGAGTAATGTCCGTCACTCTGGCAAAACTGCCGATGGTCTCCATCTCCGGGAAATATCTGTGTACCAGCCCCGCAATCTCCATCAGCCTGTCATATTTCAGCACGAAAGGGTTCGCCCCGGTCAGGAAAGTCCGGGTTACCTTCCTTCCCATAAATCGGCGGTACATCTTCTGTGCCTCTTTCAAGTCCGCCTCTATATCCTCCATCGGTGACATCCTGAACTGGAAAGGCAGGTCTGCGTAAAGCGTACAGAACTTGCATCTGTGGTGCGTACAGCCCGCGGTAACTTCCAGCAGCAGGGAAGATGCCTCATAGGGCGGCCTCCATATGGTTCCTGTATAGTGCATCATTCATTCCTCCTCGCGTCTTTCCTCTTTTGCACTAAATTACCTCTAAAATTCCATGAAATCAAGTACTGTCTTTTTTAGTCGGTAGTTCACTTTTTCGTACTATCTGTCAAAAATAACCGTATCTTGATTTTTTCCCGCTGCCGGGATATACTCATGTGGAAAGAGGTGGAATGAAATGGCTGAGAACAAATTCAACAACGAGGAAACCATCGCCCGCTGCGTCCCTATGGGCAGGCTCCAGTCCGTGATCGGCGGCAAATGGAAAATCCTGATCTTATGGTATGTGTCCTTTTACAAAGTCCAGCGGTTCGGGGAGCTGATGCGCCGCCTTGACGGTATCACGCAGTCCACGCTCACAAAGCAGCTCCGGGAATTGGAAAGTGACGGTTTCCTCCATCGGGAAATTTACAGGGAAATCCCGCCGAAGGTAGAATACTCACTTACCGAATTCGGGGAGAGCTTCATCCCCGTCCTGCAGGCTATGATGGCATGGAGCGGGACATACCTCTGCCCCGACTGGCAGAACCCCTATGAAAAATAACCCGCCGCAGGCAGGGGGAAATACGCAAATTCGATGGCGGCACTGAGTTCCGCTGTCTGATTGGTATCCTGAAGCAGATGGTCTGTCTGGAATTGAACA
>CATLBO010000199.1 GCA_949879025.1 uncultured Hungatella sp.
TCTCAGTATCATTCTTTTGCTCTGCCACCCGTCATGCCTCCTACAAGATTTTCTTTTGTATAACCATAATATCACAGAATCCCCGGTTTTACAATTCAAAAAACATAGCAGCACGACAACGGATGCCGTAACCGTCCATTCCCCTTTCAGCCTGCATCCTGCAAAGCAGGCTCTCCCATTCCGGATCAATACAGCTACGGTCTTCGGGGAAGTGCAGCACCTTTTTCGGAAAACTGTATCAGTTTTTTCGGGAAATTGTATCACAATTTTCGGGGAACTGTAATTAAGGGAACTGCAAAAATCTTGATTTTACAATAGTTTGCTGTACCTGTTATGTAAGCGGCAAATAATCGGCGTCTATAAAAGGAGCGCAGCCTATGATATCGTACAGTTAGAGCACCTTGATAATCAAATAGTCGCAAAAGTACCATCGTATCTGAGATTTTTGTTTCTTTTGAGACTTCGATACAGAACATTAGCCCACAAGCAGCTGCTTCCGGGCTCCATGCTCATTATGCAGTTAGACCATTGCCCTCTGGCATTCCCGCGCTTCGGTCTTTTTTCCGGGGTGTCCTTGGACGCTCTGGCTCTGGAAACAGCTGTCCATACAATGACTGACGCTGCTGCTGTTTCTTCTCTTCATATGTCCTGTAGGCTTCTGACCAGGGCACCATATCAGCCATGAAATCTTTATCGCCTCCCATTCGGCGCAGTGGTATCTGCTCAAACAGGTACTGGAGATAGATGAGGATATTCGCCTGGTTTGCTTTCGCCGTTTCTACTATAGAATACATGATAGCATTTACCTTTGCTCCATGAATGGTATCCGCAAACAGCCAGTTGGCCCGGCCAACCGAGTAGCTGCGGATGATCCGTTCCACATGCCCGTTATCACAGGGAATGTTTCCGTCCGTGAGGAACCGACGCAGATTTTTCTCCTGGTTGAGGGCATAAGTAATGGCCTTTTTCATCCTGTCTGAGAATACATTGTCCGATCCTTCCAGGAAATGGATATATTCAAAGAAGGCATTCACTTTGGGCGCAACGTTCCCTTCCCTGGCAATGGTCCGTCCGTCTGCAGTTAATTCCTTCAGTTTCTTCTCTTCCTGGTAGATCCCGCGGATCAGCAGGAGCGCCCTGGTCTCTGGAAGTGCCGCAGGCTCATCGTCACTCATGGCAGCGACATTCTGTACAAAAAACGCTTCCGCAAAATACCGCCGGCAATGCATGAAGCAGCCGGTTGTAAGGATCTCCCCGCCGCTTTCCTCTTCCAGTACCCGGTAAGAAATATAGGCGTCACAAGTGATATAGCCAAGGAACTCCCGGAAAAAATGACGCAGATGGTCCGTCCCCCGTGTTTCTTCATAGCAGAAGATAATGACAGGGGGACAGTCTGTCAGTTCGCTGCTGGTATGGACCCAGAGAAAGCTCTTATGTCCGGGACCGTACCCATCTTTATTTACCTGGATATAGGTTTCATCGCACTGGGTATACCTGTAACCCACAAGCAGCTGCGTCATGAATTCATAGACCTCTTCACAGATTTCCGGTACAAGCGTGCCTGCCCAGTTTATGATGGTCTGTTTGTTCAGGGCGATGCCCTGCATCTGGTAATCCCGCGCCTGTCTGTAAAAAGGCAGGCCCAGTGCAAACTTCCTGTAAAGGATGTCTGCCATGATGGTGCAGGATACGGCGCTTTTATCGATCAGAGGGTTCATGTATGGGATGGTAAACAGGTCATGTTCCAGGCCTGCAGAAATAACAGGTGTATAAACCACCTGTGTATAGTAAGGCGTGTCCAGTTTCATGAGTTGTCTGTGCTGGTGCCAGTGGGCGATTCTCCAGTTGTGTTCGCCGTACTGTTCATTCAGTGCGTCCACATCCAGGTCATATAGGATCTGCCGCGGCAGTTTCTCAAGGGAATCTGTCAGGCTGGGGTTCTTTTTTGTACGCCCGCTCCTGGTGGTCTGTCCGCCCTTATGGCTTTCCAAATCAATCGCCCGGGCTCTGCGGTCCTTCGCAGGGCCGGTATCCTCCGCCGTGCTCTCATCTTCCAGTTCTTCCCCCGGATTGTCCAAAGCATCAAGCAGGGCGGGGAAACCTTCTGTTTTGCGGCCGAAGATGGATTTTGTCTTCAGGACGTTTTTCTCGATTTCTTTTTCCAGGAGTTTCTTTAATTCCTCGTTTTCACGGACAATGGCAGCATATTTTTCGTTTAATTCAGAAAACTGGATGTGCGCCTCAGTGCTGATCCTTTCGTTTTCAAGCTGGATCATCCTCAGCCGGGACAGTTCATCATAAAGGGAGACAGCAAGGGAGAGCAGGGTATCTGTGTCGAATTGTCTGATCTGATCAATAAAAATATCCCTGTCTGCCCTCATGGTATTCCCTCCCGATATGATTCAGTCTGAAAGCCTCTGGCACAGCGTCTCCAGTGCTTTCAGAACTTCCTGCTTTTCCTTGATCAATGCCCGGTTCTCTGCTTTCAGCAGACGGATCTGCTCATCTTTTTCGGCGATGACCCGGATGTGCTCTGTGATTGGTTCCGGGGAATCGTTTTCTTCCTGCTTTCTGCCGGAACTCTTCTTCCTCCCGCTTTTTCCGGTAGGGATGATCTCGCCGGTTTCCTCGTCCAGTTTCCCAATCAGCTTCCTGCGGGACCTGGGCTGCTTCTTTTCCTTGTCCCAATACGACTCTGATTCATAGACATAGGTCGTACCGCTTCTTTTGTCTTTGAGCTTTACTAATGACATTGGGAATCCCTCCTTTTTAGTTTTAATTATAAAGCATACCTATTTAAATATCAATACAGTAGTTGCGAATTGTTTGTAAAATATACCTATTTGTATATGAAATAAAGGCATGAGAATTCCCCATGCCATCACTTTCTTTTCCGTCTGCTTTTGGGGTTGTTTACAGGAGGGAGCCGTTTGGGTCCAATAGAGGGATCAATGGAAAAACCGTCCATCAGCCTTTTAAATTCCTCTGTGGTAATGCTTCTGGCTTCCTGTGCTGTTCCTGGCCACTGGAAGCATCCGTCTGCCAGCCGGATATACAAAAGAATGAATCTGTCCCCGGTCCAAAGGAGTCCCTTGAGCCGGTCGCGTCTGGTGCCACAGAACAAGAATAAGGTATCTTTTTCTAATGGGTTCAGGCCATACTTTAACCTCACCATGGCGGCCAGTCCGTCAATCCCTTTGCGGAGATCGGATCTGCCTGTTGCCAGAATGAGCTTTGAGAAGGTAAAACCATTTTCAGTCAGCATATTTTAACACCCTCAATACCACGGAAAGTTGTTTTTCATCTACACCATCATTGAAATCTATGGTGAAGCCCCCGCACCGGATGCTGATGGAAGGGCGGGTACCGCAGGTCTGGACTGTTTCCTCACACCGTTGTCCTGACATTTGCGCAGGGAAATCCTGTGTAGAGGGAAGTTCAACAAAATACACTTCATTATTAGATGGGATAGATGATGGGTGCTGTGAGGGCTGAGCCTCACATTGATCAATGAGGTACTTCCTGACCCGTTTCTGCCACCGAAAGAAGGACGTGCGGTTAATGCCATGCATAACACACCATTCCTTCTTGCTCATCCCACTTTTTGCCTGCTCTTCAATCACAGGAATCCATTTCTTTATACGTAGTTCCATTACTCTTGGATCCATAACAAAAGCCTCCTGTCTGATAGTATTTTAGAACAATACTACCAGAATAGGAGACTAATTATAAGACGCCGATTATTTGCCGCTTACGATATTTTTCCCCCTACTACATACAAAACCGCAAAAGGCAAAAATGACGGTGATTTGCGGAAATTTGTGAAAATTTCTTTTCATCCCCTTTGCACGGCATAATACTGGCGATTTTTGAAAATGCCAAAAATGGGCGCAAAAAAACAG
>CATLBO010000200.1 GCA_949879025.1 uncultured Hungatella sp.
GGTATTTTCAGTTTCGGATAATGTGCAGAACCATGTTCAAATAATGTGATGAAAAGTCTATACGGAGCTCCTTTTAGAAAAAAATAATCTGCAAATCGAATGCTCTTTTAATCTGAAAAACAACAGTATACAACTACTGAAACAGAGAGATACCTGACTGTATAAATGCAGGACGTACCATTGAAAATATCAGAAGGAGGAACTATGGCAAAGAAAAATCGGGCAGGAAAACCAAAGAAGGGGGCTGCTATTACTTTTACAGTAGCGGAATGCAGTGAGTTCCACAGTTTGGGTGAATACCACGAGGGAATACAGACATTGGAGGAAGCGGCTACAATATACCGGGAGATACCGCCAGAGCGTATGCATGGCATCCCTGCGATTGGCATAAATCTTCATATAGAGGGGACGGAAAAAAGGGAGGATTTGCAGGCGGACATCCTATCAGGGGATGAAATTGATATAGGAATGATCCGCCTTTTACCGGAACTTGGAAGCCATCCGCTGGTACAGAAGGCAGTAGAGGAAATCGTTGAAATGTTCCCGGAGAAGGAGGTAGTTGAATTCTAAAGGGAAAATCCGAGTTTACGGATTATTGTTTAAAATTAAATATGGGGATCGCTTGCGTTGCCGCTTTTGTATTGAAAAGGCGGTTTCTGTTTTGTGAGGGAACAGGAAAAGTTTGCGACACCGTGTCGCAAAGTGGGGAAGGGGGGAGAATGGCTCTTATTACAAAAAAAAATCTTCTGCCGCCTATCCGGGCGGAGCCTGGGGAGGGCAGGGAACAGCCCATTGTACAATCCATCAAAAATAAAACAAAAAATAAAAAGGAAAGCTTCCTGTATAATATAAAGTGCAAAGGGAGTTGATAAAAAAAGATACCTCGTGTATAGTTGAATTATTACTGACCCGATAGTTGGTAAAATTCAAGAACACAAGAGGTATCTAAGATGAATAGTAAAGCAAAGAAAGCAAAAAAGCAAGCAGTTATTAACAATTCAACAACAAATATTTTATCAAAGGAAGAACTGGCCAGGAGGACTGCCATGCTTCAGGAAGGCATGAAGGCTGCGACCTGGCGGGAACTGGAAACAAATGGCAAATTCACAAAGAACGATAAACTCACGTTTATTAGCGATGATATGCTTATCATCGGATGCGATATCGGAAGTGAAATGCACTATGTGAGAGCCATTGATTCCAGGGGACGGGAACTGAGCCAGGACGCGTTTCCGTTCAGCAACAGCTCAGAAGGCTTTCAGAGCGCAAAGGCCTGGGCTTTGGAACTGGCTGCCGCAAATGACAAGCATCAGATCGTGCTCGGCCTTGAGCCGACAGGGCACTACTGGTTCTGCCTTGCGGCATGGATGGTTAGCAATGATATCAGTGTTGTGCAGGTGAATCCTTACGCGGTGAAGCAGACGAAGGAGCTTGAGGACAACAGCCAGCGTAAAGATGACCGGAAAGATCCGAAACTGATCGCAAATCTTGTGAAGGATGGGAATTATGGCATGCCCTATCTGCCAGAAGGGCTGTACGCGGACCTGCGGAGATTATCCATGCTGCGGGACCAGCTGACAGAAGACCGGATCAGGAACATCAACCGCCTGCACAGGGAGATGAAGATTTACTTTCCGGAATACAGGGACGCGTTTGGGAAGTTGGACGGGGCATTCACCCTGGAGGCCTTAAAAGCAGCCCCCTTCCCGGAGGATATCGTAAGATTAGGGGTGGACGGCCTGAAGGATATCTGGCATAGAGCAAAGCTGCGTGGGCGCGGCTACAGCAAGGCAGACCAGATTGTCCAGTACGCAAAGGAAAGCATCGGCCTGGAGCATGGGAGAGCCGGAGGAAGGAAAGCGGTCAAAATCTTTGCGGAGCAGATCGAGTCCCTGTCAGAGGCGTTGGAAGAGATAGAAGCAGAGCTTCACCAGAAGTGCCGTGAAATTCCTTATGCGGAGAATATCCTGGAGATCAGGGGCATCGGCGAAAACATTCTGGCCGGGATCCTGGCTGAGATGGGGGACATCACCCGTTTCGATGATGCCAGTGAGATCCAGAAACTGAGCGGGCTTGGGCTGGTAGCGTGTAGTTCCGGCAAGCATAAGGGGGAGACCAAAATTAGCCATCGTGGGCGTAAGAGACTGAGATACTGGTTGTTTCAGGCGGCAAAATCAGCGGTATCCCATGGGGAGGAATTCAAGGAGCTGCATGCGCATTATACGACAAGGAAGGATAATCCGCTCAAGAAGATGCAGTCGCTGATCGTGATTGCCTGTAAGCTCCTCAGAATTATTTTTACGCTACTAAGGACGGGTTGTAGATATGACCCAATGAAGATGCTTAGGGATATCAAACGGCCTGAACGGGCAGCGGCACAGGCAGCATAAGGAAGAAAGTCCGGAAAAGAACCATATCCTCCAGCGCCCTGCCGAACGGCTGTTGGTGAAACAGCGGCTGGGCAGGGTCCTGGAGAAGGGAACCCGAGAATGATGGCGTAGCAGATACGGCATCCGTACCAACAGCCAGACGGAACGATGGCGGCATAGCGTCCACTGAATCAACGGTGCGGCCAGAGGGAGGTCAGGTCAGAAGTAATTCAATAGTAAAACAAGAGCCGTAGCCAGCAGTGGTGTTCTCCGTGGGGCAAGACCCCGTTTGAAAGCTTGGCTGGCACTCGGTGTATGGATAGGTGGGACGAAGGAAGTTGGGACACGATCCCCATAGACACGGAAGGTTCACCGCCATAGTTGAACAGAGGGAAAATGGCCTTTATAGAGTAGAAACAAGGGACGCTCTATTCCCCCATACCCATCTATCAACTATTCAGTACCAGATACGATGATATCCATCACCATTGGCTCCTGTTTAAGAGGTATAAAAACACGTCAAGCCCGCAAAAAACTTACATTTAGGGCTTGACATAATAGGAAGGGTGTCATTGTAAAAAACATTCTTTTTGCAGCTGTAAGTATTCCTCTTATCCTGTTGCTTTACTTCAGTTGTGAAAAGGAATTTTTAAATGAGAAGAAATTTTCAGAGGAGATGCAAAGATAGCAGGAAGAAGAAAGCCAGGAAAAGATGAATGAGATCTCTTACGAGGAAGAAATAGAAGAGGTGGTAAGTGTTCTGAAAAGCGATGAACAGGAACAGCTTCAACAGACTGCAAAATTAGCCGCAGAAGAATGTGCAGATTTATATAAGGATATCAAAGTATTGGATACAACTTTTTATCAATTAGAGCAGAGGACGAAAGAACAAAGACGGGAGGTGGTCAGCCGGATCGGCGGACTTGTATTTGTTCTGTTTCCTTTATATAATTAAGAGCATGATTGGAGGAATGGATATGACATTACAGCAATTAAAATATATGATAACAGTAGCGGAAAAAGGTTCTATCACAGAGGCGGCAAAAGAATTGTTCATTTCACAGCCAAGTCTTTCCGGGGCGATCAAAGAGGTGGAGAATGAAGCCGGAATCACCATTTTTAACCGCTGCCGGGCGGGCGTTGCATTGACTACGGAAGGTATGGAGTTTTTGGGATATGCACGTCAGGTAGTGCAGCAGATGGAGCTTCTGGAATCCCGGTACATAGATAATCAGCCGGAAAAGCAGAGGTTTTGTATCTCCACACAGCATTATACATTTGCTGCCAATGCTTTTGTGGAACTGGTGCAGCAGTTCGGCCAGGAAAGATATGAGTTTATTTTGAATGAGACACAGACCTATCAGATCATTATGGATGTCAGGAACCGCTTGAGTGACCTTGGGGTACTCTATCTTAGTAAGGCAAATGAAAATGTATTGATGAAAGTTTTTGAAGAGTACAATCTGAATTTTCATGAACTGTTTACGGCGACTCCGCATGTGTTTCTGCGGAAAGGC
>CATLBO010000201.1 GCA_949879025.1 uncultured Hungatella sp.
GTCTCTGCCCGGACGGGGGGTAAAAAACAGTAAGAGGAGAATTTCATGAACGACAGATATCAAAGTCCGCTTTCCGAGCGTTATGCCAGCCCGCAGATGCAGTACATTTTTTCTCCGGACAAGAAGTTTAAAACATGGAGAAAGCTGTGGATTGCCTTAGCAGAGACTGAGAAAGAATTAGGCTTAAATATTACTCAGGAACAGATTGACGAATTAAAAGCCCATGCTGACCATATCAATTACGATGTGGCAAAGGAGCGGGAAAGGCTGGTACGCCATGATGTTATGTCCCATGTATATGCATACGGGCAGCAGTGCCCAGGGGCAAAAGGCATTATCCATCTAGGCGCCACTTCCTGCTATGTAGGGGATAATACGGATATTATCATTATGACCGAAGCATTGAGGCTGGTGAGAAAGAAACTGATCAACGTTATGGCCAGGCTGGCTGAATTCGCTGAAAACTACAAGAACCAGCCTACCCTGGCATTTACCCATTTTCAGCCGGCACAGCCTACTACAGTAGGGAAAAGGGCGGCTTTATGGCTGCATGATCTGTATCTGGACCTTGAGGATCTGGATTATGTGCTGTCTTCCATGAAGCTGCTGGGGTCCAAGGGAACAACAGGTACTCAGGCAAGCTTTCTGGAGCTGTTTGACGGTGACCACGAAAAATGCCGCCAAGCGGATAAGATGATTGCCGAAAAGATGGGATTTGAGGCCTGCTATCCGGTGTCCGGCCAGACATATTCCAGGAAAATCGATACAAGGGTCATTCATGTGCTGACATCCATTGCTCAGAGCGCACACAAGTTTTCCAATGACGTGCGGCTTCTGCAGCATCTGAAAGAGGTGGAGGAGCCTTTTGAAAAGGATCAGATCGGCTCTTCAGCCATGGCTTACAAACGGAATCCTATGAGAAGCGAGAGGATTGCGTCCTTGTCCAATTATGTAATGTCCGACATAATGAACCCCATGCTGGTAGCCAGTACTCAGTGGTTTGAGAGAACGCTGGATGATTCGGCCAATAAGCGTTTAAGCGTGCCAGAAGGATTTCTGGCAGTAGACGGGATTCTGGACCTGTACCTGAATGTAGTGGATGGGCTTGTGGTGTATCCTAAGGTGATCGAGAAGCATTTGATGGCGGAGCTTCCTTTTATGGCAACGGAAAATATTATGATGGATGCAGTAAAGGCAGGCGGAGACAGGCAGGAGCTGCATGAGAGAATCCGCATCCTTTCCATGGAGGCCGGCAGGAACGTGAAGGAGAAAGGGCTGGACAATAACCTTCTGGAACTGATTGCCGCAGATCCGGCATTCGGCCTTTCCATGGAGGAACTGAAGAAGGCTATGAAACCTGAAAAATATGTGGGACGTGCGCCTCAGCAGGTGGAAGAGTTTCTGGCTGAAGTCATAAAGCCGCTTCTGGACGAAAACCGGGAGATTCTGGGCATGACGGCTGAGATTGCGGTGTAACGTGGATATTAGCTTAGAGTATTACCGTGTGTTTTGCCATGTGTCCAGATCCGGCAGCATCACCATGGCGGCAGAGCAGCTGTGTATCTCCCAGCCGGCGGTAAGCCAGGCCATTAAGCAGCTGGAGGCTGCTCTGAACTGCAGGCTGTTTGTCCGCACTTCCACAGGGGTGCATCTTACGAAAGAAGGAGAGCTTTTAGACAGTTATGTCAGGCAGGGGCTGGAGCGGATTCTGGAAGGGGAGAGTACTTTAAAAAGAATGCAGGATCTGGACACAGGTGAAATCCGCATCGGAGCCAGCGATATGACGCTGCAGTTTTATTTGCTGTCATATTTGGAAGCGTTTCATGAAAAGTACCCTAATATTAAGGTGATTGTATCCAACGCCCCTACTCCTGAAACTATGAGATCTTTGTGTCAGGGAAAGATCGATTTCGGCGTGGTCACTACGCCGGTGGAAGGATATGAAGACGCTGACTTGGCTGCAGTGCGGGAGATCCGCAATGTGTTTGTGGCTGGGGAAAAGTTTCTGCATCTGAAAGGCAGGAAGCTTGAATATAAGGAACTGGAACAAGTTCCCTGCATTGTTCTTGAGGGCAATACCAGTACCAGAGCTTTTACGGAGTCATTTCTTGAGCAAAGGGGCGTAAAGATGGCTCCGGAATTTGAGCTGGCTACCAGCGACATGGTGGTGCAGTTTGCTGTCAGGAATATGGGAGTGGGATGCGTGGTGGAGGATTTTGCCAGAGAGAAGCTGCAGACAGGGGAGCTGTTCTGCCTGGAGTTTCAGGAGATGATGCCGAAGAGGCACATGTGTGTGGCTACGTATCAGCGCAGCTATATTTCACCGGCAGGAAAGCGGCTTTTAGAGATGCTTTTGCCGGGAAATAGAAAAAATTAAAAAAATTTGCAAAAAATAGTTGCAAAGACGGAGAACATGTGATATATTATTAAAGGTTCGCGGGAGTGCTGGAATTGGCAGACAGGCAAGACTAAGGATCTTGTGGGTGTATGCTCGTGTGGGTTCAAGTCCCATCTCCCGCAGATGCAGAAGTGGCGGAATTGGCAGACGCGCACGGTTCAGGTCCGTGTGGTGGCAACACCTTGTGGGTTCGACTCCCATCTTCTGCACGAAAGGCTTAAATTCTTGAAAGATCAGGAATTTAAGCCTTTTTTGCATACTGTCAAACAAATGGCTGCAGTCAAAAAAGCGTCTTCCCTTTCTTGGAAAACTATGGTATACTGCCTCATAGAAGTCTGTCAGCCACTGGCTAACCGGGCGGTACCAAAGCCCATGCCGGAGGATTGAGTGGCTTTTCTTATATTTAAAGATAAGGTTAAAGGAGAGAGAGACGTGGCAGGAAAACAAACAGGCGCCCGCCCCAGCCGGGAGATGAGACGGAGTCTTAATGGAAGGATATTGAGGAGCACTGCTTTTAACATCCTCATATTAGTAGTCATATGTTGTATAATTATGGCTTACTCCATGCAGTCACTTGCCAACAATATTTTGCTGGACAGTCTTCAGCCTATGGCCAGGCAGTCAGCCAAAACAGTGGAAGCGAATATCCATATGCTGGCGGATCGCATGATGACTATTGCCGGTGACCCCAGGATGAACGGGGAGGCAGCTTTTGGCGACACAGGAGATAGGGCTGAAGGAACTTGGGAAAACCGGGCGGCAGTGCTGGAAGAAGCGGCGGAGATCTACGAGCTTCATACCATTGCCCTGTATGGTCTAGACGGGCAGCTTGTGCAGGGGATTGCCGGGGCTCCGGAAAGTCTGGACAGCGGATTTTTGGCGCTTTTGAAAGAAACTGATAATTTAACCACCTACAGTTCTACTATATACCAGGGCAGGCTGGGAATCACCATGGGGATGCCCATAAAAGCAGGGGAAGAGACAGCTCTGTATGTAGTAGGCGTCTATAAATATGACACCCTTAATGATGTTATCAGCAGCATTAATTTGGGCAAGAACGGCATGGCCTATATGGTTAATCAGGAGGGGATCGTTACCGGCCATCCAGATCAGTCTCTGGTTTTAGGCAGAAGCTCTCTGGCCCAGGTTGGTGACGGCTATAAGGAAGCGGCAGGCCGTGTAACTACCGGTGAAACGGGCGCAACAGAGTTTCCCATTGACGGAGAGCTGATGCTGGTAGCGTTTTCACCTATTCGTGGGACCCAGTGGTCTTTGGTTATTCAGATTCCCAAGTCGGATTACAACCATATTATTAATGGGGCCATGGTAATAGCAGGGATGGCAACTGTGGCAGGAATGGCGCTTTCCATTCTGCTGGTCCTGCGTCTGTCCCGTTCCATCTCACGGCCGGTAAAAAGCGTTACAGATCGAATGGTGGCTCTTTCCAACGGCGATTTGCACACGG
>CATLBO010000202.1 GCA_949879025.1 uncultured Hungatella sp.
TCCCTGGAACCATTATACCATAAATTGCCAAATATTGCTATAGAATAAAACAAAAATTTTGACAAAAAAATATAGGCTTTACAGGGCCTAAGAGTACTTTTTTCATTATCAAACTGTCAAACACCCGAGGATATTGTAAAAAGAAAAGCAGAGGTGCAGGCAGAAAATATTATAATTACGCTGCTGAACCTGTCAGAGTAAAAAAAAACTAATTTCCTTTGCAAACAGGAGTATTTTTGCTATAATAGGGCTATTATAGAAACTTGAGGAGGTAATTATTGTGGCAGAAGCAGAGAGCAGAAATACTCACAAAGTATATGAGAAAGATAAAATCGGAGAAGTACAGATAGCAGATGAAGTGGTGGCCATTATTGCAGGGCTGGCAGCCACAGAGGTGGAAGGCGTTGATTCTATGGCCGGCAATATTACCAATGAGCTGGTAGGCAAGCTTGGAATGAAGAACCTTTCCAAAGGCGTAAAGGTGGACGTGACAGAGGAACATGTGTCTGTAGATTTGTCTTTGAATATGAAGTACGGATACAATATTCCGGCTGTTTCGGAGAAGGTTCAGGATAAGGTGAAAAGCGCTATCGAGAATATGACAGGGCTTAATGTTCTGGATGTGAATATTAAGATAGCCGGCGTTAATATGGAAGAAGGCCATTAAACGAAGGGGAAATGCGTCTCTGACGCATTTTCCTGCATGTAATTTGCCGTGCAATGCCGAAAAACAACGGTTTTTCAGGCTCAAAAGAGGACGTACATCAGTTGTACACTTACAGGAGGATTGGGAAATGACCAGACGGGAACTGAGGGAGCATTGCTTTAAGATGTTATTCTGTGCGGATTTTTATCCGGCAGAGGAAACGAATGAACAGCTGGAGCGGTATTTTGAGGCGCCTGAAGAAGATGAGACAACGCCGGAAGGAGCATCCCAGATTCTTCACCAAGTGGAGATGGACGAAAAAGACCATGCCTATCTGCTGAAGAAGACAGAAGCGGTGGCGGAGAATCTAAGCGGCCTGGATACCAGAATTAATCAGGTGGCAGAAGGATGGAAGACCAGGCGCATGGGCAAAGCGGAACTGACTATATTAAGACTGGCTCTCTACGAGATGCTGTATGATGATGAGATTCCGGACAAGGTGGCCATCAATGAGGCGGTGGAACTGGCTAAGAAGTTCGGCGGGGAGGATGCACCCTCTTTTATTAACGGGGTTCTGGCTAAACTGGTAAAAGAAAAAAAGCAGCTCTAAAAAAGCAAATCTCCATGCGCCCGGCAGCGGACGCATCGCCACACAAGAAAATCAGGCGAGCACATTTTGCATCCCTGAATGCATGCCATCTATACGGCGGCGGGACTTTTACAGCAAGGAATCGGATAAACTTTTAGATAAATACCTTCCGGAAATAAATTAAGAGAATAAAGAATTATGGCAAGCATTTATTCGGTAGCACAGATTAATTCCTATATTAAAAATATGTTCGTTCAGGACTATCTTCTTAGCCGCATCAGCGTGCGGGGAGAGGTTTCCAACTGCAAGTATCACACTTCCGGACATATTTATTTTACGTTGAAGGACAAGTCAGGGGCCTTATCTGCGGTAATGTTTGCCGGACAGAGAAAAGGCCTTAATTTTCGGCTGCAGGAAGGACAGAAGATTATTGTCACAGGTTCCGTGGACGTGTATGAGCGGGACGGCAAATATCAGCTGTATGCCAGAGAGATTAAAATGGAAGGCATCGGCGACCTGTTTGAAAAGTATCAGAAGCTGCGGGATGAGCTGGAAGAGATGGGGATGTTTGCCCCAGAGTACAAGCAGCCCATTCCCAGATATGCCATGACTGTGGGAGTAGTTACGGCCAGCACAGGTGCGGCCATCCGGGATATTATGAATATTTCCGCCCGAAGAAATCCCTATGTACAGTTGGTTCTGTACCCTGCCTTGGTTCAGGGGGAGCAGGCCAAGTACAGTATCGTTAAAGGGATACAAACGCTGGATTCCATGGGGCTGGACGTTATGATTGTAGGAAGAGGCGGGGGCTCCATAGAAGATCTGTGGGCGTTTAATGAAGAAATGGTGGCCAGGGCTATTTTCGAGTGCAGCACTCCGGTGATTTCGGCGGTGGGGCATGAGACGGATGTGACCATTGCAGACTATGTGGCGGATCTGCGGGCACCGACCCCTTCGGCTGCAGCAGAACTGGCAGTGTTTGATTACAGGCAGTTTCAGGGGCAGATGCAAAGATACCGGGATTCTCTGGCAGGAGGCATGATCCGGTGTACAGAGAAAAAGAGATATGAGCTGGAACAATACAGGCTCAGGCTTCAGGTACATCATCCCCAGAGACAGCTTAATGAGAAAAAACAGCATCTGGCAGATATTGAGGAGAGAATGGGAATTTTAATGGAGCAGAAGCTGGTGGACAGAAGGCACCGCCTGGCGCTGCTCAGCAGCCGGCTGCAGGCCCTGTCACCACTGGCCAGACTCAGTAAAGGATTCGGATTCGTAACTGGAGAGGACGGAAAACGAGTGGAATCCGTGCAGCAGGCAGCCAGAGGACAGAATCTGGCAGTCCGTCTGGCAGACGGCACGTTAAGGACGAAAGTTACAGAGGTAATACCTCTTGAAAAATAAACCTGCATGCGCCCGGCAGCGGACACACTGCCACACAAGAAAGCCAGGCGAGCGCATTTGGCATCCCTGAATGTATGCCGCCTAACCGGCGGCGGACTTTTAAAGTACAAGGCTGTGAAAGCGGAAGGAATATAAGCCGGAATGGAAGAGAAGAATAAAACAAAGACCATAGAACAAACCATGGAAGAGCTGGAGACCATTATTGAAAAGATGGAAGACAGGGAAAGCACTTTGGAGGATTCCTTTGCCTGCTTTGAGAGGGGAATGAAGCTGGTAAGAGAATGCAGCCAGCGGATTGACAAAGTGGAAAAACAGATTATGGTCCTTAGTGAGGAGGACAGGGAAACTTATGAGTTCTAAAGAACAGCTGGAGCAGTATGTCAGTGAAGTAGAAAAGATAATCAGAAAGTATCTGCCCCGGGAAGAAGGACATCAGAAGACGGTTCTGGAAGCTATGAACTATAGTGTGAAAGCAGGCGGGAAACGGCTGCGCCCTTTGTTTATGAGGGAAGTATATCGGCTGTTTGCAGGCAGGCCGGGAAGTATGGCAGAGGGCCAGCCGGAAGGAGGCATGGCCTATGAAGCAGCGGTGGAGCCGTTTATGGCAGCTATTGAGATGATCCACACGTTTTCTCTGATTCATGATGACTTGCCTTGTATGGATAATGACAGGCTTCGCAGGGGCATGGCAACGGCCTGGGTAAAGTATGGGTATGATTTAGCAGTGCTGGCAGGGGATGCCCTGGCCCTCTATGCGTTTGAGACAGCTGCCAAGGCATTTTCCATGACAGACAGTCCCAGGGCCGTAGGCAGATGCATAGGGCTTCTGGCGGCCAAATCAGGTATAAACGGTATGATTGGGGGACAGACTGTAGATGTGCAGCTGACTGGAAAACCAGTGAATTCGGGAGAACTGGACTTTATTTATCGCCTGAAAACAGGGGCTCTTTTAGAAGCTTCTATGATGATAGGGGCGGTTTTGGGAGGAGCAGATGAGGAGCAGGAGCAGGCGGTGGAAAAAATGGCCTCCTGCGTGGGACAGGCGTTCCAGATTCAGGATGATATTCTGGATGTAACAGGCAATGCGGAGATGATCGGAAAGCCTGTGCTTAGCGATGAAAAGAATGAGAAAACCACCTATGTAACGCTTTATGGGATAGAAGAGGCAAAGAAGGCTGTAAAGGAGCAGTCAGGGAAAGCACAGGAGATCCT
>CATLBO010000203.1 GCA_949879025.1 uncultured Hungatella sp.
TTGAAAGATAAGATGCCGCACCGTTGCCAAACATCAGCCCTAGCCCCACGACTACCTGTCCTAACGGGAACACGATGGAAATCGCCCCCATAGGGCTTTCACCCAGACCTCCCACAAAATAGGCATCCACCAGATTATAAAGGGCATTGATCAGCATACCAATCATAATCGGAATCCCCAGGGCCATGAGTGCCTGGGGGATTGGCGCACTCCCCAATAATTCCATCTTACTATTCTTTCCGCTCATTTTCATTACTCCTCTCTTGAAATATAACTTACACTACTATATTTTATAGCATTTAGCTGCAAATGAAATCCTACTATAAATTATAGTAGTTGTCAAGAGAATTTTCTTCCTTCTTGACAAAAGCTATAAATTAAAATAGTATAAATTACAGCATAAAGCTTATTAACCGTTTCCCATCTATAAAAGAAAGGCAGGATGCTATGGCTGCGATTGATTTGATTGTATTAGGAATGTTAAAAAAAGAACCTATGGGTGCCTACGATATTCAAAAGCTGGTAGAATACCGCAATATCTCTAAATGGGTAAAGGTCAGCACTCCCTCCATCTACAAAAAGGCGATACAGTTAGAGGAAAAGGGCTTTATCAAAGGCAGTACCGTTAAAGAGGGTAAAATGCCCGAAAAAGTCATTTACTCTCTTACAGATGCGGGCGAGAAAGAATTTGAAAGGCTTATGTTAGAGATTGCATCCAATCCCATTCATATCTTTTTGGACTTTAATGCCGTGATTGTAAATTTAGACAGCTTGCCTTTTGAAACACGAAAAGAATGTGTAGCAGACATTGAAAAAAATGTAATAAAATTAAAGGCTTATTTGGAAGTAAATTTCCAGGAAAAAGAAAATAACCCGGATATTCCCGAAACAGGGATGGCTGTCTTACGCCAGCAGTTTATTTTGGTGGAAGCAATAGAAAAATGGATTGCTGATTTGAAAAATTGTTTTGAAACAGATTAATGTATACGTCTGCAAAAAAGCACAGGAAAAAAGCCATTGCACAGCCCTTTTTCCATGTTATCATTTATCCATTCATTTTTTACTGTTTTACTCATATAAGAGTACGGAAACTCTGTATATTATCACGGAAGCCCCTATATTATCACGGAAACCCCGGACTTTTGCGTGAAAGTATACTTTTGCCTGATAGTACGATTTTTTCCCCAATCGCCATCCTATCAGCGGCATCTAAAAACACGAAAAAATGGGGTCCACCACCCACCGTGATGAACCCCACCAATCCTTAAAACCCTTGATTCATGGCAATAGAAAGCTTGCTTTCTATTGTATTAAGCCATTCTTCAATACTTTTGCCTGCGAGTACCAAAATTCCTATGGCATCATTTTGAAATAGCCGCCTATGCCGCTGTTAGATTTTGATGACTTTTACCCCTGAGGTAAGTGATTTACCCCTTTTACCCCACCCCATTTTGCGATTCGACAAATTGCGCTTTTGCCGCACCAATGCTATTTTACCCGGTACTGCTCTGCTTCCTCGTCCGTAAGCGGTCTGCCTAACGCCTTTACCGCATCAATCATTTTGCGCCATTCATAACGCTTTCCGTCTGACGGTTCCGTCAGTCTGCCGTCTTTCGCATAATCGGCAATATCCTCAAACAAACTGGTTCTTTTTCTTTCCATCGTCAACATACCACCACCTACTTCCTAATATATTTCTCTATGAGTATGTCCGCTGCTGCTTCGTCTATATACATTCGCTGCCCTCTTGCCACTTTTGCATTCAGGACTCTCTGGTAATATGCAGTCAGATCACTTTTCGCCGTAAATGCTACGAAGCCGTCACATCCTGCTTTCATACTGACCTGACAGGCAATCGCAAACAAATGACCGCCTACGCCTTGATATTTCCCCGTATGGCCATAGTTGTGCGGCGCAGTTTCAACAATATCAATATCTGCCACACCACCATCTATCCTTAGCGAGATTCTTCCCTGCACTGTATCATCATCCGCTAAAAGCAATCTATAAATACTGTAACCGTTTTTCTCCGTCTTACTCCAATCGAACTTCCAGCCCTTATAGTCTTTCGGCTTAATTGGCGTTAAACGTAACTGGTACTCTGTTTCCACCTGCTCCCTGGTCTTTCTCTCTACCAAGCAGTCTGTAAATTCATCTATCAGAATATCTATTTCCATATCATTCTTGCTTTTCCTTAAATTATAACATAAAACCTCTCATTTGAATACAGCGAGAGTAAACAAAAATGCCCTGCCGAAGCAAGGCACAAAACTCTCTTTATTCAGATTGCTCGGAATGTCTTTTGTGAGATGGGTTTCTCCTCTTTGTTCTTTTCCAGCTCCTTTCTGGTTTTCTCCAAGTCTTCCATCCGGCGCAGCTTGTCCGTTGCCCCTGATTCGTTTTGCCATTTCCATACCATTCATTGATGGATCCAGGCCTTTCAGCTCAACGTCAAGAAACAGCAGGTCATAATCTGCCTTCGCTAAAAAATAATCCTCCGCCGCTCTCAATATCCCCCTGCAAGGCGGCACAAACGCAAACCGCCGTGTAAGCATATTACCTCTGATTCCCCCGCTTTCCAAATTGTTTTCTGAATAGGAAAAAAGGCCTGTGAGCTCTTTCCTCATTTCTCTTTAGTGTATTCTCCTTTAAAGCCGCAGGGCTTCAATCATCTCATAGGCAATGCTGATGTCCGTCAGCCCGTCTGGAAGCCTTGTGCGGGGATGCCACTCTGCCGCCGCCAGTTCCTTCCTGTCAAGGCGTATCCCATCAGGCCCGTCCAGCCTTGCGGTATAGCCTGCGATCACGGAGCCGGAGAACCCCCACGGCTGGCTGCCAAAATACTGCAAATCCCGGATGCGGATGCCTGTCTCCTCATAAACTTCCCTCTCCGCCGCTTCCTCCAGCGTCTCCCCCGCCTCCACGAAACCGGATATGAGTACCCACTGCGGGAGGGAGCGGTCTGCATACTTTGTCATCAGCAGCCTGTCCCCGTCCGTGACCGCCACCATTACCACCGGGGCAATGCCGGGATATACCGTATTCCCGCACTCCGGGCAGGCAAGCGTCCTCTGCCCTGGCTTCCTTTCCATTCTCCCGCCGCACCTGCCGCAATACCTGTTCCCTTCATACCAGCGGCTTAAGTGCAGGGCCGTGGCCCCGGCAAAGAAAACCCACTCCGGCAGGACGTCTTTTAATTCACAGATGGGGAAATACCCAAGCCCCCGGCATCCGTTTACCTCCTGCCCCAGCAGGTAAACGGGCTCCCTGCCCGCCCGGAACAGGAATACCGCCCTGCTTTCCATTTTTCCTGCCGGATGCCCCAAATCCCGGAAGGACGGGAGGCTCCTATGCCCGTCCCCCATATCCCGCAAAAGCACATCCTCTCCCCGGAAGGAGAAAAAGCAGTCATCCGGGACCGGGGCTGTACCGCGGTATGCCGTATCCAGCCTGTAAGGGGAGATATCCTGTATCATGGCTCCCCTCCTTACAGATGCCGCAGGTTCTCACGGTATCTGCGCAGTTCCTTTTCGTCCACAGCGCCGATGACCTCATCCAGCCACTTGACCATCCGTCCCCTGTCCTTCGGCAGATGGCCTTCCACGTTGATGCAGTTCGATGCGCCCATCGTCGCAAAATAGGTGTCTATGTCAAGGCTGCCGATCAGCGTCCTTAATTCATACAGTTTTTCTATCTCCGTTTCCTCCGTCCAGTTCCCAGCCTGGATTTCCTGGTACAGTTCCGAGGTCGGGTAGACCGTCAGCATGGAGGAAACAATGACCTTCGGGTGGAGCTGGTTGAACACCTCCGCCGTGTTCTT
>CATLBO010000204.1 GCA_949879025.1 uncultured Hungatella sp.
TTGCCGTAACAAAAGAGACAAAATCCGGGGAAGAAGACCAGGCCTTTCAGGAACAGGGAAAAGAGAACTGGGGGTATACCTCTGCCTCCAGAGATGATTTCTTAAAAGAGTATGGAAGGATCGTGGATTCCATCTATGATTCTGAATTGTTAAGCGGTTTCTGCTATACTCAGCTGACAGATGTGGAGCAAGAGACTAATGGCCTTCTCACCAGGGATCACCAGTATAAGTTTGACCCGGACAAGATCCGGAAGATAAATGAACGGAAAAAGTAGGGACTATATATAAACCATCCCCCAAGCCAGCTGAAAACAGGCTTTGGGGGATGGCTGTTTTTATGCTTCGTCTTGCCTTACAAGATGGAACTGGAATGCGGAATATTCAGGCACTTCCCGGTTAATGGGGATTCCCGCATTCATCAGGGAAGAGCCGGAACGGGTTTGGGAGCCTCCGTTTATGGAATAGAAAGCATCCGGGTCTAGACCCTTGGCACGGATATATTCCTGAGGGCCGTTACAGGTGAGATTGGTTACCACTACGCTTAAAAGGGATTCCTTTTTATCCTTGGTTACATGCTGCCACGCAGTCATATTGCCCATTTGAAACGGATTGGTAAGACGGTAAAAGTCGCCTTTAAACGTAATGTGGTAATATTTGCGGAAACGCTGGCTCTGTTCTTTGCAGATGCTAAGCTCCTCCTTAGAAAGATGGGTGGCATCCAGCTCGTAGCCGAAGGTTCCGCACATGGCCACAACCGCTTTTGTCTCCAGCGGGGCAAATCTGCCGCTGTCGGAAATATGGGCTCCCATGGTACAGGTAGGATACACGAAGGAAGTGCCGTAGTGGAGTTTTAACCGGTCGATGGGATTATTGTTGTCGCTGACCCAGTACTGGGGATAATAGGAAAGCATGGCCGGGTCATAGCGGCCTCCGCCTCCGCTGCAGCCTTCGAACAGAATGTCAGGATGGGTCAGAATGATCTTGTCCATAACCCGGTACAGTCCCAAGACATAACGGTGGTAAACTTCCCCCTGCTTTTCCGGCGGCAGCGCATTGGACCATATGTCAGCCAGAGAGCGGTTAATATCCCATTTTACATAGTAAATATTAGCGTCATCCAGGATGGCATTGATTTTTTCAATGAGATAATCCTGAACATCCAGGCGGCTCATGTCAAGAGCGATCTGGTTTCGGCTGCGGACAGCGTGACGGCCGGGAATCTCCATGGCCCAGTTAGGATGTGCGCGGTACAGATCGCTGTCCTCGGAAACCATCTCCGGTTCAAACCAAATCCCGAATTTCATGCCCAGATCATTGATCTGTTCTACCAGCTTATGAAGCCCGCATTTAATCTTGGTTTCATTGACGAACCAGTCGCCCAGGCCGCTGTTGTCGTCATCGCGCTTGCCGAACCAGCCGTCGTCCATAACCAGCAGATCTACGCCCATATTCTTGGCGGCTTTGGCAATTTCCACCAGCTTTACATCGTCAAAATCCATGAAGGCGGCTTCCCAGCTGTTGATCAGCACCGGACGTTGTACCTGGCTTACGAATTTGCTGCGGCACAGGTTGGTGCGGTAAAAATCATGATACAAATGGCTTAAGGCAGTAAAGCCATGGGAAGTGAAAGCCATGACAACCTCAGGGCATTCGAAGACCTGGCCTGGTTTTAACTCATACAAAAACTGTTTGGGATTGATTCCCATGACAAAGCGCAGCTGATCATACTGATCCAGTTCTGCCTCAGCTAGGAAATTACCGCTGTAAACAAGAGAGAAGCCGTAGCATCTTCCGTAATCTTCCGTAGCTTCCCTGTCACAGAGGATCACAAAGGGATTCTGCTGATGGCTTGAAGAGCCGCGGACGCTGCCGATATTGTGAATATGGTGAGTCATGGCCTGACGTTCCACCTGACGTTCCTGGCCGTAGCGCCCGGGAAGGCTTACAAGATCCAGATCCGCCCCATTTAAAAAGTCCAGACACATGGACATGATTTTCTTCAAATGGACAGGATTCTTTCCGTGATTGGCCACTTTTACGGCCCGGGTAATAATATCAGCCTCTTCAAAGACGCCATAAAGAAGGGTTACTTCAACATTGCTTACACCATCGCAGAGAGTGACTTCCAGGGAATCCGCCGTATCATTCTGACCGGCGAAAACGGATGGGAGAGTGCTTAATTGGTATTTGCCTTTGGATATTTTGTAATTCACTGCTTTGCCATGAAAGGAATAACTTCCGTCGCTGTTAACCACCTCAATGCTGGAGGTACGGAAATCTCCCTGCTGCTGGGTGGAGAATTCCTGGGGCTGGGCGTCCAGGGAGAAGGTACGGGCGCTGCGGGATTCATAGGGGTTTCCGGAAAAACCCCGGTCATACTGCATAATCAGGCAGCTCATATCGTCATCCGGAATGGAAGGGCCGTAATAAAGGTGCAACAGATAATCCAGATTGCCGATTTTCATCTGGTAGGACGTATTTTGGGTGTGAAGAGTAATAGTTTTTGTCTTCTCGTTGAAAATGATGGACATATGACGCTCCTTGTGTGTCTGGAAGGAATAAGGTTTTTCCTGACACCGTAATAATTTGTTTTATGCTACAACAGTTTACCATATTTTTCAAAATATTACTTTAGCCTAATGAATGATAAAACAGGAAAAATGGAAAGCCTTATGCCTTGCCCTGATGCCAGCTTATGGAAGGAGCGGAAATGGGAAGCCTGTTTATTGCCTTGGATTTTATGTACTTTCCCGCTCGACTAAAACTGTGGCAAAGCTGACATGCTGCGTGCTGGGCTTCTGATCCGCTGGGGCGCTGATCTCGTCAATGATCATGCGGGCCGCTTTTTTCCCCATCTCATGAGCAGGCATTTCCATGGAGGTCATGGAAGTTTCCAGCATCCGTCCTACGGCGTGCCCGGTCAGGCTTACCAGTCTTACCTGCTGGGGAATTTTTATGTTTCTCTCTGTAAGGGCGCGGATAGCTCCCAGTCCCTGTATATCAACAGCAGCCATAATAGCATCTAATTTAGGGACATCATCTAAAAGCTGATTTGCGCACTCATAACCATGTTCAAAGCTGTTTACCGGATAATCCGACTGACTAAGGTATTCATTTAACCCTAGCTTTTTTATGGCTTTGCAGTAACCGTCATGACGGCCCTTATACGGCGCCAGATCCAGGGAGCCATTAATCAGGCCAATCTCCCGGCAGCCCTTTTCATAGAGAAAATATACGGCATCATTGCCGCAGGCCTCATAGTCAGCCACAATGCTGCTAATGCGTTTCTCCTGCCGCCTGACCATCTGCACCATGGCAATGCCGCTGGCCTGAATATCGCGGAGAAGCCGGTTATTATATCCAGTACCGGCGATAATGATCCCATCTGCAAAACCGTTTCGCAGTCGGGTTAAACATTCCTTTTCTGTTGCTGGGTTATCTTCGGTATTGCAGAATAACGTGGCATAGCCCAGGTTTCGGGCCTCTTCTTCAATTCCCTGAAGGATTTCAGAAAAAATCGCAAGATGCAGCCTGGGTACCACTACGCCGATGGTGCGCCGCTTTCCCTGGCGCAGTGCCTGAGCCATAACATTTGGCTGGTAACCTAACTCCTTTGCCGCAGCATAAACCCGTTTTTTTGTTTCCGGGTGAACATAGGACGTATTATTCAATGCCCGGGAAACCGTACTGATATCTACGCAGGCCAGACGGGCCACATCTTTTAATGTT
>CATLBO010000205.1 GCA_949879025.1 uncultured Hungatella sp.
TAAGGTAACCGCAGGACAAGGTATAAATTTTCCTCCTAAGCGTGGGGGCGGACGTTCAAGTCGTCTCGGGGACGCTGGAAAGCATTGAAAACACTGGATTTTTCAATGCTTTTCTTTTTTGTCTCAGGAGAAAACCTGAAACCGGGGGATTTGCTTTTTTGGATATTTGCTCTCAGCCATGTTGCTAAGAGGGAATCGAACACAAAACTGCACTTTCAGAGCTGTTGCTAATAATTTGCTAATTACAGAATTAGCAGGATTTAGCTGCTAATAGCGTTCTGCTTCAGTGCTTTTGTCAGCATGGAGACCAGTTCCGGCGACTGTTCCAATGCTGCGATTAAGTTTGCCAGGTCTGCGTTTGCATTTTCAGGCGGCGTAACATTCTTCAGCGGATTAACGGAATTTTTGGCGTAAAAGGTTGCCTCAAACTTCTGGGCATTCACCTTCCTGTCCTCGTCCAGTATATGTGCATATACATCTGTAATCATGTCAATTTGTGCATGACCGGTATCCCCCTGTGTTGCCTTTAAGTCACCGTGGTTGAGTTTCAGCTTGTAAGTCGTGCTGGAGTGGCGCAGGGAATGGAATACAACATAAGGCAGCCCTGCCTTCTCCCGGAGCTTCGAGAACTCCTTTTCCATAATACGGTTTTCCACAGGTCTTCCGTTTGGAAGTGTCAGCACAAGGTTGTAATCATAAAACTCCTGACCTAAATATTCCTTGTACTGATCCTGAATCTGTTTCCACTCCCGCAGGATGTAGGCAACCGTTTTGGGTATCCACACCTTTCTGATACTGGATTCGGTCTTGGGTTTTTTCAGAACAAGGTTGGTGTGGGTATTTGACATAAGGGAGGGAAAAATAAACATGATGTCCTTGTCGTCTAACTGCTGTCGTGCCTCCCTTGATACGCGGGCAAGCTCCTGTTCTATCCAAAGGTGGGAATCGTCATTTGCAATGTCCTCGTCTGAAATATGTACCTTGTCCCATGTCAGCCCGCAGATTTCTCCATAACGCATGGAGCAGGCAAAAGCCAGATTCATTGCGACATAAAGCTTCATGTCGTCACATTCATCCAAAGCTTTCCGAATCATGTCCGCCGTCCAAATGTCGCGCTTTTTGTAGTTTGTCTTGGGCTTGTTTGCATGGGGGAACGGGTTCCTTGCGATAATTTCCCATTTTACCGCCTGCTCGAAAGCACACCTGAGTATCTTATGGATACTGTGGATAGTTCCGGGTGTAAGGTATTCACTCTGCGGTTTTCTGTTTTTCTTTGCAATAGGCTTTGTTTTCTGCAGCCAGACATAGAACTCATCCACATATTTCGGGGTGATGTCCTGAACCGCCACATCACCGATTGCAGGATTGATATAATTTGCAATCAGGGCACAGTTGGACTCGTATGTTGACAATGCCCAGTGAGATGTGCCGTAGATTTTTACAAAGTCCCGTAGAAATTCCCTTACGGTCAGTTCCTGTGGAGGGATAAAGGTGCCGTTGCCCTGCTGGTTCTCAATTTCCGCCTTCCTGCGTTTTGCTTCAGCGTAATCCTGACAGGTTTCCCATCTCTGGTGCTTCTCTCCTTTCTCATCCGTATAATAGTAAACTACTGAGTATTTGCTTTTTCTCTTGATAATAGATGCCATTCATTTCTCCTTCCACCCTTACAACAGGTTGTCAAGCCAGTTGTCAAAAGATACTTTGGAGATCCTGATTGTCCGTCCAAGCCGGACTACCTTAAAATCCGGCTGCTTGCAAAGCTCGTATGCCTTGCTTTTGCTGATCTGCAGAATATCCGCAATCTCAAGAACGGAATAGGTTTTCTTATCTTTGATTTCTTGGCTGTAACAGTTCCCAGCTTCAGGGATTTTGTGTCCATCGACTGCCATAGGACTCCTTTCCTTGTGCAGTCTGCCAAGAATCCAGCAAATAGCTCTCTGTTAAAGGCAATTATACAGTAGAAAGTGGTGCTGCACAATATAAAAAATGTAATAAAAAGTTTATAGGGTTATCATAAAAACAATTTACACATACCTTCCCCCACCGTTTCCTGCGCCCTTCCCGGCCGCGTTGACTGGCTGCACTGTGTGCAATTATATCCGGACGGATGGCGGACTGAGAGCAGTGAGCCATTCACCGGAACCCATATACATGAGGGTGTATGTTCTTCAGTTGTCAAAGAACGGATGCCTGATACAAATGAACTGCTGTAACAGGACAATCTAAAAAAGAAGTACTGGACAGGGAAGCGGATACTTGAAAAAATTTGAAAAAAAGTAAAATAAATTTTGCAGATGGATTTTTCCGCACAAAAACGGAAAGACTGAAAATGGAAGATATAGTATTATTGAGTTGACAGAATACAAGATGTTGTGCTAAGATAATTCCGTAATTGATTTTTATGCGATGCCTGTCAGTAAAGGGCGGGAAATTATGGGGTATCCGGTATGAAAGTATTCGGAACATCCACACTTTCCGCAAGCTGCAGGTTCCGGCGCAGCCTGTATGGAGGAAGGCCGGGGCATACGCTGTTTAGGATTGTAAGTAGTGTCAGAGGATACCATGTATAAGCATGGCAGTCTTTTGGCACTTTTTTTGTTTCTGCGGTATGTGCATAACAGCCGGGAGCAGAAGCAGATTTGTGGATCACCACACGCAGTAAGGAATGGAAACCCTTTGAGGACCATTCCTTTTTTTGTGCGCAGCAACGAGCCAGTCAGGGATGCCTGCATCCATAGCTGGCGACTGCCGTATCAGCGAGCAGCTTTGCTGTGAGTGTGCCAGAAATGCCCGTGAGGGCTTGCCCGCATAAGCGGCTGGATAGAAAAATGCCTCCGGAAGCGGAGAGATAAAAGAAAGGTGGAAAAAAGAATGGGTGAAACAAGAGTATTTGCCGACAGATACCGTGGCGTATTCCAGAATCAGGAGGATTTCCTTGCGTGCCTGAACAGCATCGGGAGAAATTCCTTCTGGGAGAGAAAGACCTCTAAGAACCTGCGCCTTGTGGCGATCACCAGCGGGAGTAAGGTGGAGGAAGAACTGAAGCAGATGTATGCGGATGAGGGGCTGGATGAGGACATCATCACGGATACCATCATCAATACGGGGCTGCTTCTGAAAATCAGGAACCAGTATTACCCTGTCAGGGACTGTGCAATCAAGAGCATCCTCGACCGCGCGGGTATCTCCGGCGCGGGGCTGCGCAGGGTGGAAAAGAGCGTGTATGCGCGAATCCTGAACGACTGCCTGAAGGCAGCAAAGGGAGATGCGCTCCTGCGTATCTCGGAGGGCAAGGTCTCCGCCGTACTGGGAGGCGACTGCCATGATTATGCCGTGCTTGACATGGAGCAGGTATTCCTGCACTCCGTGGACTATCTGACAAAGAATTTCAGGGGCTGCAGCTACCTTGCCGGTTTTTATGAGCATGACATGGCATCTGCGCTCTGGGAGCTTTCCGGGGAGGACGGACTGCTAGATGCTTATAAAAAGGAGCTGGCGCTGCACGGGAAGACGGCGGAGGAAATGAAACCCGTTGTCAGGATCACGACCTCGGATACCGGTTCCGGCGGGGCAAATATCTATCCCATGCTGGTATCGGGAAGCGAGAACATCACCATCAACTTAGGCAGCCCCCTGCGGCTTGGACACCGTAACGGCACACGGATTGCGGAATTTGACGCGCACCTGAAACTGTTATATGGGAAGTAC
>CATLBO010000206.1 GCA_949879025.1 uncultured Hungatella sp.
ACAGTCCCCCCATAAGAAAAAATCGGAATAATTCTTAATCCCCTACCTAAGTGATTACTCCTTTGTTATGCTATTAAAATAAACCACAGCAAAGGAGGACATATCCATGTCACTATCAATTGATGAAGCCATCAAAAAAGTGCTTTCCTTTTTGAAAAGTATCCCTATGGCTCCTGCAACAGTAAAGTACTACTCTTGCTGCTGTTCGCATGTCAGGGATTACTGTCAGCGCAATGCCTTACAGGAATTCTCATACAAAGATGCGGCTTCTTTCACAGCAGAACAGCTGAAATTGGCTGAAAATGGTAAATTCGGCAAAATCTATGCACTGATCATGCGGAAAGCCGCTTACTATGTGGCAGATTGTTTCGAAACAGGTACGCTTGAATGGAAACGCAACAGGTATACAATAACGGAACTACCTGAAAATTACCAGCAGATTCTTGGTTCTTTTGAGGAGTCTATTTCCGGAAAACTTGCCGAAGGGTCAGTCTATAACATCATTCATGAAATCCGGAAATTCCTGAAGTATCTTGAGAAAGCAGGCTGCCTCATTATCCAGGATCTGTCAGCTGATATCCTGCGTGCATATGTGATCCAAGAGGCTCCTAAACACATGGGCAATTACGTAAACCTCACATGGCCTCTGAAAAAGTTCCTTGCTTATGTCAAAAAGAGCGGCGTTGCCCTCTCAGGAACATTCGATTTCCTTCTGGCAAACCCGGCACCTGTACATGAGAGGGTGCTTCCGGCATTTGATGATGATGAAACAAAGGCAATACTTGAAAGCATAGATACATCAACAAAACAGGGCAGGCGTGATTATGCGGTGGTAATGCTTGCGCTTGACACCGGCCTTAGATGGTCGGACATTGCCAAGATGCAGCTTTCCGACATTTTATGGGAGAAGCGGGAAATCCGGGTGAAACAGGAAAAGACGGACACTCCGCTTACACTTCCGCTGACGCTCCGGGCAGGGACTGCTGTAGCAGACTATATATTAGAGGCCAGGCCGAAATGCAGCAGTCCATATGTTTTTCTCCGCCTCAGAAAACCTTACTCTTCTATGCTTTCATCTGCGTCTCCCACAAAAGACCTCATGGGACGTTACTTCAAGAAAAATGGTATCGAACACCATTTCGGTGATGGAAAGACATTTCATGGGCTCCGCAGGACTATGGGAACCAATCTCGTCAGGAACGGGACCCCGCTGGAAGAGGTGTCACAGATCTTGGGCCACCGCGATATAAATTCGTCCAGGCACTATATATCCCTCCATGATGAAATGCTGGCTGAATGCTGCATGGACATCAGCATGTTCGCTACAGAGAAGGAGGGGCTGCAATGAAAACAAAACAGAAAACATTTGTATTTGCAAGCCTTTTTGCCGATGACATCCAGGGGATGGTGGAATACAAAGCCGCACTCGGACATAAATGCGAAAGCTATGCCTGGGCCCTGCAGACTTTTGACCGGTACTGCCTGTCCCATCATCCGGATTCCGGCACGCTCACCCAGGAGATCGCTTTTGGCTTCTGTCAGGCCGGGACAGATGGGAAAAACTGCGGATACCGCGCAGGCACAGTCCGGGAATTCGGCCGTTACCTCTCTGCCATAGGGAAAGAGGCATACATCCTTCCCATGAATTTCTTCCCGCAGAAAAAAGCAGACCTTCCCTATATCATGTCAGATAATGAGATCCGGTCATTTTTCGGGGCGGCAGACCGTTATCCTCATGCGGACAACAGCCCCCTGCTCGAATATACGGTTCCGGTAATCTTCAGGCTCCAGTTCGCTACGGGAATGAGGCCGCAGGAAGCAAGGACCCTGAAGCGGGCCGACTTTAATTTTTCGAAAAACATGATATATATAGATGAAGCAAAAGGCCATAGGGACCGCAGGATTTTGACTCTGCCGAATGTGATGAAACTGTGCAGGAAATATGACGCCATAGCAGAATCCCTCCATCCTGGCAGGACATATTTCTTCCCGTCCCCTGACGGCAGCCCATACACGCATGGCTGGATGACGGAAAAATTCCACAAATGCTGGGAAAATGCCGGGAACAATACATCTTCCAAAAGCTGTACCCCCTATGATCTCAGACATAATTTCGCAACAAGGACGCTCATGCGCTGGGTGGAGGAAGGAAAGGACCTGAATGCATATGCGCCATACTTAAGCACCTACATGGGGCATGTCACTTTTAACAGCACCTTCTATTACATCCACCTTCTGCCAGAGAAGCTGGGTATCCAGAAGTTCATGGACATCCAGGGGATCATCCCGGAGGTGCCGCATGAAAGCTGATGCCTCAAGGGTTCTGGTCCGCAAACATCTCAGGCCGTATTTTACCGTGTTTCTTCCAAAACAACGCGGCTGCAGTGACAACACCATACAGAGTATACATGACACATGGAACCTGTTCCTCCGTTACCTTTCTGCTGCAAAGGGCATTGACAACAGTCGGCTTGCTTTCTCAGATATCGACCCAGCGGTCGTGACTGGATTTCTTGACCAGATGGAATTCGAGAAAGGCTGGAAACCATCAACAAGGAACCAGCGTCTAAGCTGCCTGAGATCATTTTTCAGATATGCGGCATCCATGGAACCTGTTCTTTATCCTTGTTCGGCAGCACTGGGGGAGATACCCTTGAAAAAGGGGGCTGACCGTTCATATGTCATTGAATTCCTGAGCCCAGAAGAGATGAAATCCCTGCTGGCCGTACCGGATACAAAGACAAGACTCGGAGTGAGGGATCAGTTTTTCATGGCGCTGATGTACGATTCGGCAGCAAGGGACTGCGAGATGCTGGGGCTGAAGCTGGAGGATTTCCATGAAGATAACAATACTGTCTACTTATGGGGCAAAGGCGCAAAGCCCCGGCTTGTTCCTGTTTCAGGGGAGACCACAGCGCTTTTTGTCAACTACCGCAGAAAATTTCATCAGGGTTCAGCCTTACAGGAGCCGTTGTTTTACACGATACATAAAAGGGAGAAGACACCAATGTCGGATGACAATGTTGCCCGTTTCCTCAAAAAATATGCCGATTTAGCGAGAATGGAAAAACCTGACATCCCTGAAAGGATCCATCCCCACATGTTCAGGAAGTCGCGTGCCATGCACCTTTACCGTGCGGGAATGCCGCTGGCCCTTTTAGCGGAATTTCTCGGCCATGAGGATCCAGAAACGACCCGTATCTACGCATATGCTGACACTGAGATGAAACGCAAAGCGATTGAAAAGGCTTCGCAAAATGTTGGGGAAGTCGCCAGCCTCCCCACAGAAAAAGCGTTTTGGGAAGGTGATGACGACATCATCGGGCGACTCTGTAGGGGATACTAATCAAAAAGATTATTCCGATAAAATAGCATAGACAGTTTAATTCATGCAGACTGTATATAGTTTTTTTAGGCGGCCTGTGCTAAAATCGGAATAATCAGAGAATCGGAATAATCAATCTTATTCTGAAATCGGAATAATGTGGATGCCCGTGTTATAATAGGGACAAGTTAGAAGAACCCAGTAAAATCAAGGGGTTGCACTAACTTGTCCCCTTATTTTTTTGCCCTTAAAAGGGCAAACGGAATCACCGCATTTCTGGTCTCCGTCTGGGAGCCGTACATATATTGCTGGCCAGCAGTATGAAAGTCTGATAGCGATTAAAGCAACCATACCATCCGCTGATGATGGATTTGAA
>CATLBO010000207.1 GCA_949879025.1 uncultured Hungatella sp.
TGGCGTATCCGTTCACTTAGGATGAAGCGGAATTCCTGTACACTGGCATTCCTGTATTTTGAGAATGGCTCTTCTAGGTATGGAAGCAGTTTCATTGCGCAGTAGCTGATGTTAATAAGGTTGACCAGCATTTCGATCCCTTTGCGGCTGCGCACCATGTAACTGCACAATGACCAGAAGGATTTCTGCTCATAATAGCTTACTTCAATGTTCCATATGCCGATATTTTAGAAATGCCGATAAAATTTTCTGTATTCCCTGTGCTTGCTATATTTTCAGGCACAGGGATTAAATATCGGCATTTATTTCAGGCCACAGAGTCGTTTGATCATTTCTTCATCACCAGCATATTTAAATGCAACATCGTCTTTAAAAACAGATTTATCGCTTTCACTAAGCTTATGAAGGGCATCCCGTTTCATCTCTGCTGTCACTTTTGCGTAAAAACGGGTTGTCTCTATGTTTGAGTGTCCCAGCCATTCCGATACTGTTGGAAGGGGGACACCTGCCTGATACAAGTGCATCGCCCTTGAACGCCGGAACAAATGCGAATGTAAATGGAGCAGCTCTGGGCATTTCTTTCTTATGGCCTTTTCACAATCCGCCAGGATCCGGCTGACATTGTCCCTTGACATTTTGTTTTTTCGTCCATTACGGTAAGTATAGAATAACAAAGCCTCCGGTTCTTTGTCCGGATGATATCCTTCACAATACTTCCCATACTGTTTCCAGATTTCTTTAGACATTGGTGTTACCCTATGCTTGTTTCCCTTACCGAAAAAGTGGATGTCAGCTTCCCCTTTTCCAGCTGGTTTCAAATCTTTCAGTTTCAAAGACAGCACTTCATTGATACGCGCGCCGCTTTCGTATAGTATGGAAAGAAGGAACCGGTCCCGTATGGACTCCCGGTTTCTTTTCACCTCTTCAATCACTGCTTTTACATCTTCTGTGGAAAGCCATGTAAAATCCTCATCCCTGTCATCAATGACATCTGAGATCTCACGGATTTCTTCAAAATCGGATGGGGAAACCGCACCCTTTTTCATAAGGTAGCGGCAGAACCCCCGGATATCCGACAGCCTGTGGTTGACAGTGGTGGCAACATTCCCTCTGCTATTACGTAGCCAGGACATAAATGCTACGATATTCTCCTGGCTGAAATCACAGGACCGGACAGTCATGATCGTTGTCCCATATGTATATTGGAGGAACCGCAGATATAGATTGATGCTATGCCGGTAGGAATCTATTGTATCGCCATCCCTGCTTCTTACCGATGGAAGGTAAACTTTGAGGAATTCGCCGGTCAGGGCTATCAGCGCGGGATCCTTTGCTTTAATCCTCATTTTGCGTCCCCTCCCCATAGACTAATGAAAGCCGTTCCCAGTCGATTTCTGCTGATCCCCGCAATTTTTCCGGAAGCATGTGTGCATAGTAAAGTGTTGCTGTTAATTCAGCATGCCCCATATAAGCTGAAAGGTAGGGGAGAAGTTCCATAACGTCTTTCCCTGCCTCCATCCAACGGATGATATTCCTTGACGCAAAGGCATGCCTCAGATCATATGGCCTGGCGGTCCCACGGCCTGCAGGGCCGGCCTTTTTCCAGATCCTGCGCCATACCTGGTTATACCATGATGTTGAGTAAGGACTGCCATCCCATTTCTGAAAAAACCAGTACCGTTTCCCTGCTAATGAATCATATCTGCGGCATAATTCAAGCATGTCATCAGAAATGAGAATGTGCCGGTCTTTGTGCCGTTTGGACTGCCTGATATAAATGTCCCCCGTTGACAGGTTCACATCCCCGCAAAGAAGGGCTGGTGGTTCCTGGGGCCGCATCCCGCAGCAGAACAGCAGGCGGGAGTATACGGGCAGGACCATTTCCGGGAAATACCGTTTTCCACAGGTGGCACCGGTACAGCTGTCAAACGCCGAAAACAGCCTGCACAGTTCTTCGTCCGTAAAAAGGTAGGGAATGAACGCAATCCGCTTCGTAGAGTAATCCTCATCTGGGATGAAGTCATCACGGCCAAGGAAATGCAGATACTTCGTATACTCCCGTATCAATGAAACAAACACGGCCCTGCTGTTAGCAGTGTATGGATAAAACGTAAGCCATCCGTCGAGCATCTGCCGCGTGATCACCTGGCCGTCCGCATAATTCCTGGCACAATAATCAATAAATGGCGGAACCGAACTCCTGTATGTCGCCGTAGCATATCCAACGGCCTCCCTGTACAACATCATCTGCTCAAACGCTTCCCGTAATCCTTCTCCAAATGTCATTCAGGAACACCCCCTTCCGTTTCAGGGCGGCATCCGATGCCTGCGTAAAGGCCTGTTGTAATCGGGACATCTTTGAAATCCATTGCGACAAAAGATATCTTTTCCTTATTATGTGTAATATAAGGTTTGTCTTCCTCAATCCGTTTGTGTCCCATCATCTGGGATGCAGTCTCTATGGGCACACCATGGGAGACCATGACGGTCTCGAAGGAACGGCGCAGGCTGTGGAAAGCCCTGAGGGGGATCTTTTCGACACTGGCTTTTCTGCAGTACTTGTCAATCATGTCTGCAAAGCCGGAGGAAAGCCTTCGGTACGGTGCTTTCGTAGTAACAAACAGTTCCGGGACACTGCATTCAGGGCGCGCATGCAGAACATAGTCTGCCACAGCATTCAGGATTGTCCCGTTCAGTTCCACGGTAAGCGGCTCATGAGTCTTAGTCTGGACTATTTTTGCACGTTGTCTGCGCCAGTCAATATCGGAAAGTTTTAGATTGATGATATCCGCGCCCCGCAGCCCTGTCCCATATCCAAAGAGTATGACTGCCAGATCTCTCACGCCGATAGGAGAATTCGGGTCAACCGCAGCTGTGATATTGGAAATCTCTTCCTCTGAGAATGCGGGAATGATCCGGATTTTTGCATTCTTCAGCTTCAGCATTGTATAGTTATGGAGCAGACGGGTATTCCCATGGGCTTTGAGATACTCTGTGATATATTTGACACACCGGAGTGTACGGCCGGTACTCCCGCTGTTTGTGGCCGGCACCTCATCAATCAGGAATTTCATAACGATGGAATCATTGATCTGCTCCGCATTGCACCCATGAATATCCGCATACCAGAACAAATGCCTCATGGGTGCTCTCAGATCTGATCTTTTAGATTGATTGATACCATTTGTATCAAGGATATCTTCTACAAGTGCCAATATCTCTCCCGAAACAGGATATTTTCGCACAGACGGTTTGGCATTAGAGAAATCAACTTTTCCTGTTGCAGCCAGGGATTCCAGCAAACGTACAACTCTTTTTTGGAAACGGCAGTATCCAGGGCACAGGCACCCTTCCTCGACCTGGGTATCAAGATTCTTGCGAAATTTTTCCATTAGAACCTGTGAATACGATTCCTGGCCAGAAGATGCCGCAAATTCATTGATCCTGTTGCAGACTGTTTGGTATTGCCCGAGAGATACTTTAAGTATCCCGTATGCACTCACCTCCTCCATCAAAGTATTGGTTAAAGATTTTAAATCATGTTTGTGTTCCTGCATTTTTGACCTCCTACTATAAGGTTGATATGTTCAACTCTATAGTAAGAAATGCCGATAAAAAAAGAAAGCAGGAACAAATGATGTAAAATCAACTATGTTTGATAAAAATATCGGCATTTCTAAAATATCAGCATATGG
>CATLBO010000208.1 GCA_949879025.1 uncultured Hungatella sp.
GCTACTTCCGTTCAGGAAGAGCGCATGAAAGCATTCCATGATGCTGAAGACATCCTTATGGGCACTGACAATGTTCATGCTCCTATCTATTTCTACACACAGAAATACATGCTGGATGACAGCATTAAGGGGATGTACTATACGCCATTAGGTTATTTCTTCTTTGGCTATACCCATAAGTAAGCAGCCATTGATTTCCTGAAAATGAACAAAAGAAGAGCCCGGCCTGTTCCGGGCTCTTCTTTTGTTTACCGGCAGCCATATTCTATCGTAAGAAATGAAAAATTTATAAATCTCTTTATAAAGAAAGAGTGATGTGATAGACTAAAGAAAGAATATTGGGGAGGGTACAAAGGATGGATTACAAAATTATCGTGCTGGATCTGGACGGGACTTTGACAAACAGAGATAAAGTTATAACGCCAAGGACAAAGGAAGCCCTTATGAAAGCGCAGGACAGGGGGAAAATCGTGGTGCTGGCTTCCGGGCGGCCTACTCCTGGAGTTATGCCTTTGGCAGAAGAACTGAACCTTAAGGAATACGGCGGATACATTCTGTCTTTTAACGGCGGTATGATTGTCAGCTGCAAAACAGGAGAGACTGTTTTCAGCCGCCAGCTGCCTGCGGAGATTAACAGCAGAGTTATAGACTTGGCTCTGGAACATCGGGTGGACATTATCACCTATGAGGGCGATAGAATAATTGCCAGCGACGCCGCCTACCAGTACATTGCCCTGGAATCCAGAGTCTGCCACATGGAGGTAACGGAGATCTGCGATCTGGAGGAAATGAAAAGATACGTTACATTTCCGGTTCCAAAGTTCATCCTGACCGATGACGGGGATTATCTGGTTACCATAGAACCTAAGGTGAAGGCAGCTGTGGGGAAAAATTACAGTGTCTACCGTTCAGATCCATACTATCTGGAGGTTCTGCCAAAGGGGATTGACAAGGCCAACTCCCTGGAGCGCTTTTTGGAGGTGGCAGGGTATAAAAGGGAGGAGATGATTGCCTGTGGGGACGGGTATAATGATCTGTCCATGATCAGGTTTGCCGGACTGGGCGTTGCCATGGAAAACGGGGTTCTGCCGGTTCGCCAGGCGGCGGATTATATAACTTTGTCCAACAATGAGGATGGAGTTGCCCATGTTGTGGAAAAATTTATGCTTTCTTTCTGACAGAAGGTATGGACTTTATAAATTTAGTGTGCTAAAATATTACCCAGAAGGCTGACGGCCATCCAGTCAGAACTCTGCAAGAATTTGTAAGGCAGGTTGCTACGAAGGCTGGGATGGCCATGCAGTGAGTTCAAAAAGGGGAACATGGAAATGAACAAAAAGATTAAAACAGAGGCAGTGGATCACCTGTTCGAGGCTATTTTGACGCTGAAGAATCCGGAAGAGTGCTATTCCTTTTTTGAGGATGTGTGCACAGTGAATGAATTGCTTTCGCTTTCCCAGCGGTACGAGGTGGCCAGAATGCTGCGGAAGAAAAAGACTTATTTGGAGATTGCGGAGAAAACCGGAGCC
The DNA here is from genome assembly GCA_949879025.1 of uncultured Hungatella sp. GTDB lineage: Bacteria > Bacillota > Clostridia > Lachnospirales > Lachnospiraceae > UBA3402. The sequence goes on from CATLBO010000208.1 coordinate 1,530, forward strand.
TCCACAGCCACTATCAGCCGGGTGAACCGCTCTCTGAATTATGGCAATGACGGGTATGACATGGTATTCGCCAGGCTCAATAGGGAGGCGGAACAGGAGCAGCCATAGAAAAGAAACGAAAAAAGAAATAGCGCCAGCTATTTCTTTTTTTTGTTCCCGTTAGGCGGATATTCTTCCCGAATATTATCAATCAAGAATTCCATCATCTGTTTTTTTAAATAAACATCAAATCCCAGAGCACAGATAAAGGAAAAAAGACGGAGATAATCCTGGCTGTCTTTGCCCTTTGAACCGGAATCCTGTTTTGCGTAGTCCTTACCGGCAGGGATGCTGCGGGGGTTTCGCAATCCGGAAGCAGAGTCATGGCAGTCAACGTGTTTTTCCAGGGGAAAGGTCTTCATGGAGGAACGGAATTTCTTCAGCAGATCTTCTTTTAACCGTTTCATCTGTTCTTTTTCCAGGGAAAAGATCTCCCGGTAGATGTCTTCCAGTGACCAGCCGGCAAAATCCCCTTCCTGGGGAAACAGATCCGGATAAGCCCCGGTTTTCTCGTCGCTGGAAGAGAAATGTTCCTCAGTAATAGGAGCGAACAGCGCCTCAATGTCATGAAAAGACAGCATGTTTTTAAAGTAGTAAATAAAAATAAGCAGGAGCGTGTGCTCCTTGGTATACTTTTTCTTATTTGGGGGCGGAAGCAGGTTGTTTTTAGCATAATTGTTGATCATGGTTTTTGTAAGAACCTTGTCTTCCGGGTAACGCTTCGATTTTTCCAGCCGTTCGTCCATGAACGTGGTCAGCTGATCCATGTACAATGGTATATCGGGGATTTGCTCCGGTTTTACATAGTCAAGGCTGTCCAGCCTGGCAAAGATTTCCCGAAGCAGTTCTTCATTTGATTTCATGTTTTCACCTCATGGCTATTATATAGTTTTCACAACCAGATGGCAAGGGAAATTTTTCATATTGGGCAAAATGGGAATTCGTTTAGTGGTTATGCGTTAAATATGGCTTATATCGAAATTTATCACTGCGCAGACTGGCTTTGAGAATAGGCAAAATGCTGCGGTTCGGAATCGGAAATGCGCAGGATTTGTACTGCAAAAGTCCCGCCGCCGGGCAGGCGGCATAAGCTCAGGTATGCCAAATACGCCCGCCGGACCTTCATGTGTAATGGTGTGTCCGCTGTCGGGCGCATATAGTTATATAAATGGCTGTGCACTTTTTTTCATTGTTTCCTTATACGTTAAACCTAAATAAAATCACATCTCCGTCCTGGACTACGTAGTCTTTTCCTTCCAGCCGGATAAGGCCTTTGTCTCTGGCAGCGGAATAGGCGCCACAGTCTAAAAGATCTTGGTAATGAACCACTTCGGCCCGGATAAAGCCCCTTTCAAAATCGGAATGGATTTTACCGGCGGCCTGAGGAGCTTTTGTTCCAACTTTAATGGTCCAGGCTCTGGTTTCGTCTTCCCCGGAAGTAAGGAAACTTAAAAGCCCCAGCAGGCTGTAGCTGGCAGCAATAAGTTTTTCCAGGCCAGACTCCTTAAGTCCCAGCTCCTCAAGAAACATGGCCTTTTCCTCTTCGTCCAGTTCTGCGATCTCCTGCTCAATCTGAGCGCAGATCACAAACACCTGAGAACCGTTTTGGGAGGCAAAATTCCTTACAGCCTGCACATGCTCATTGGAAGCGCCGTCGTCAGGAAGATCATCCTCCCCCACATTGGCGGCAAAAATCACCGGTTTCCAGGTAAGAAGGTTCAGGGTAGATACAAAGGCCTCCTCATCCTCGTCAGAACATGAGAAAGTCCGTGCCAGCTTTCCCTCCTCCAGGTGGGCTTTCAGGGCTTTCAGAGTTTCCACTTCCTTTGCCAGGGATTTATCATTGAAAGCGCTTTTGGAGGTCTTGGCAATGCGGCGTTCCAGAATCTCTATATCAGAGAAAATCAGCTCCAGATCAATGGTCTCAATGTCTCTCAGAGGATTTACGCTTCCGTCTACATGGATTACGTTGGAGTCCTCAAAGCAGCGTACAACATGGACGATGGCATCAAC
>CATLBO010000209.1 GCA_949879025.1 uncultured Hungatella sp.
TTTTCGTTTCCACCAACCTCTGATTCCCCGCCGCCACTGGACGTTCCGCAAGCGGTGACTGTCAATATAAGACTTAGGACTAAAATTACCAGCACTTGTTTTCTCATAACACATGACCTCCAAAAAACTAAATTGCAATTCCCCAATATGCCGGAACGCCGGGGATACCTGCCTTGTTCGGCTGTGGCTTATTTGGGATATGCTAATCAGTTATTCAGATACCCCTGTTTTTCTTCTTCATCAGACCATATGCGGTCATACCGGCTGCCAATGTTGTTAAACACATCCTGCCATGTGGCGAATTTCTGCATTTCTTCAATACTGCCCCTGTTGTTTTGCAACCAGTCGAAAACCGCCTTATAGGTATTTTCCGAAAACAGGACGCTCCAGTTGTTCTTATAATCCGCATTGTCATTATAGGACATCCCGTTAAAGCCCATAGAGACAATGCCGTCCTTCGTATGCTGCGCCAGCCCCTTTATCTCCAGATCAGCCCATATGTACGCGGCGTTCTTATCGTGGATCAGATTGGGATATTTATTGAAGTAGGTCTCCGCAAGGGCCTCATACCCTTCCCTGTCCGCCTCGCTCTGCAAAAGGACTTTTCCCCCGCGTCCTTCCTCGCCCTCCCGCACCAGATACTGTATGCCAGTGCCGGAATGGGTCTTTAAGGTGAATCCGGACAGTTCCTCCGTTTCCAGTGTTTCCACGCCCATGACATCCTGCAGGGCGTCTTTCAGCTCGCCGTCCAATACCATGGCATCATAACTCATGGTTCCGTGTTCTGAAATCAAAAACTGCTTTCCTGTCTGGCAGTCCTGCCTGACCTTGATATCGGAATAATCAAAAGCACCTATCCGTTCACCCTGCTTATTGTAGATGTCAAAACACCCCGCCTCGTTGTCCGGCACAATCCTGTAATTCTCGGATTCGTATGTTTCATAGGCAGGCTTTACATTGCGTACCCCGGATGCCGCCGATACACGGTATGCATCCAGCACCGAAGTCTGCCCTGCCGTCCTTACGCTGTTTCTTGCGGAAGAACTGCTCCCCGCCGCATCTGCATCCGCCATCCTGCTCGCGAAGCCCGTTCCCGAACCATGCCTCTGTGCCTTTCCCATATCACGCCATGCGGGATAACCCGCCCCTATTCCATTTACACTCATCTCCAAATATCCTCCATTTTTTTATTATTGCGGCCCCTCTGTCGGTCAGAGCCGCTTCCGCTCCCTCATAATAAGTCCGAGCGGTTCATTGCCTCATAAACGCATTTCTCCTAACTTCCCCGGTCAAATCTCATACTGACATTCACCTCCTTCCAAATTCCCCCGGCAAGGGCGCATGGTTTTTGCGCCTCCGCCGAATAGGGTGTATGGATTATATCTGTATATCCAACCCTTTTGTTTCTCCCGATACCATTGACGTAGTCAGGTTGTGTCTTATTGGGGATATGCGTTTTATTTCCTTCTATGCTTTTGCGTCAAAGCTATTCTGCGAATTTTCCACATTCACCGCTTCTTCACCCGCCAGCGGAATCCCTCTCTTGGCATTCCCCCATGCTTCGTTATAGATCATGCACATTTCCGTCTGCCTGCCAGCCTCCGCATTGGTGGTATACATCGTCCACCCATTATTGGAATAAGTCGCTACCATTTCCCCGCTCTTATCGTAAAACTCTATGTAATCGCTGTTTCCTGATGGCAGTTTCTGATATTTCACTTTCCCTTCCAGCAGCGTTGCCACAAAATCTATGGGCTTAAGCACATTCTGCCTATTTCTGCAAACAGCTTTCAGGCCGGAAGTGATGATCCCCTTTCTGTCCGGGGATACTTCCGATGTGTAGCTTTTCATCAGCCTGTTAAACCCTTCGGATTTATTCTGGAACTGCCCTTTTGCAAAATCCTCATATGCCTGTTCCCTGATCTGCTTCCGGTATTCCTCATCACTGATTCCGCTCTTCTTTTTGGAGAAAACATATTTATCATTAAAGTCGGGCAGATGGATGCCGCCTATGCTTCCTGTTCCTGGAAAATATCTGTTCTGCAATGAGACATTAGACGAATTGACCTGCATTATTTCACCTACCTTATAAATATCCATATTCATGACTGTTTTCTAAAATCGAACAGTCAGTCAATAGCAGGAGGCGCTTGTTTTTGCACCTCCGCCAAATAAAAATATCCGCTCTCATGAATGTTTCAAATTCGCATAATAATCCCAAATCCCGTTCAGGGTATTCCTTGCGAAAGGGGATATCCCCAAATCCAGCCGGAACTGGCTCAGGCTGCCCTTTTCCTGTTTCAGCCGCCCGCCATTCTTCTCACTGACTGCATCCATGAACGCACGGTAGGCCTGCTCCTTCACAACAGCCGCTTCCTTTTCCGAACCGCCGGAATGATATACCGTCTGTGCCTTAAAGCCCTGCAGTTCGCTCCATATCTGCGTGTTTGTCGCCATGAACCTGCTGTGCGTTTCATAGGCTTTATCCAGCATTTCCAGTTCCTTTTCCTTCGTCAGCTCCTGTGTGCTTCCATCCTCCGCAGTGTAATATTCCTCCCCGCCGCCAGATGCCGCATATTTTTCCTCTATGCGGTCTTTCAGCAGTTGGTAGGCGGAAGCCATCTTATTCACATAGCCGTCAAAGGTATCCGTCTTCGCCCCTGCCGTTTCCTCAAACCTCGCTTTCAGCGCGTCAACGTCCGCCTTCGAATAATCCTTTGTCACGAATTCGTCCGACACGGAGCCTCCCCCAAGTTCCGACATGACCTTTTCAAAATCGTTCATCATGCCATATGCCCCGGAGTTTATGGGCGAAAGTTTCCCAATATTCCCGGAAGGCTCCATCCTTTTTGCCGCAGACATTTTTTCCCTCAAAGCCCTGCGGCCCTCCCCGGAAATATCCACGCTGTCGCCCTGCCGTTTCCCCGCGGCGATGCCTTCATCCGCCTGCTGTAAACGCTCCCTTATCCTTCCGGCATCTACATGGTATGACTGCGGCAGTGTCCTTTGCAGATTATTGATATCCATTGGCTTTCTTCCTTTCTGTCATTTTATGCCTTGATGTCAACAGGCTTATGGTATGCATCCGATATGACGGTCACCGGCTGCGCCGAAACCTGTATCTTTTCCAGCAGTTCCTCATCCTGTTCCCTCTGCTCCTTTCTCTTTTCCTCGGTGCGCTCCTGCTCCTTCTTCTCTTTTAATTTTTCCTCCCGTTCCTCTGCCAGTTCCTTCCAGCCTTTTACCCCGCTGTCGGAAGTCACCGTGGTGGACGCCATCATCGTTATATTCCCCGTGCCGTCAATGCTCCAGCTTTCCGAATAGTTCACCACCCTCGCACCGATAGCCCTTGCATTTGCCTGGGCACTCTTAAGGCCGTTTTCATATCCTTCTTTGAAGTAAGCAAGGCTTTCTTCCAGCTCCTTCGCCTTTTCCGGGTTCCTTGCACACTCTTTCAGGTAAGAGCCCGAAATCGCCACGCTGCCATTTTTTACACAGTCATAATTCTTCTGCAGGTAGGAATAATAATCCGATACGCTGTCTGCCCCTGTGTTCTTCGCCTGTGCAGGCGCGGCTTC
>CATLBO010000210.1 GCA_949879025.1 uncultured Hungatella sp.
ATTTACCAGGCAGAGTGAAGAGTATCAGGCGGTGATGATTTCCCTGAATATTGCAGACGATTATTTTAAGGCTATTAACCGGGCTGCGGTCAGCGAGCGGCAGCGGGATGACATGGAAAGGGAAAGTTATGGGCTGAAGCACGATTTGGTAACGACCCAGATGCGGCTGGAAAACGTTACCAGGGATCTGGATGAGAAGAAAGCAGAACTGGACAGGGTGAAAAGGGAGCTGGAGAAAGCCCATGATGAGATTTTAAAGCTTAAGGCAGTTCAGGCTGCCATACATAACCGGGAGGGAAGGCAGCAGGGCCTTTGATTTTAACAGGTGTCTGGGTGTGATAATTGATGATATTTTTATAGATGCTGCAGAAATAGTCGCTTGTTTTTCGGAACATAGGGACTATTTTTTATGGGGAAGCGGCTTTCTGCCATACTTCTTACAGCATAAAGCAATCGCTACCTTTTCTGTTTTTGCAAACAGTGTTATACTATGGTTGAAAAGATTTTATTTGAGCAGAACCAAGGGCAGCAGAGCCCGAAGGAAAAGGCTGTCTGGGGGCAGTCAGGAATAACAGGCAGCGCTTCATGCTGCCGCAGAAAAGGGAGGTTTAAGATGAGGCAGAGACAAGTGGAGGTTTTGGCACCGGCAGGTTCCTTTGAGAGCATGAAGGCAGCCGTTGCCGCCGGTGCGGATGCGGTATATATTGGCGGCAGCCGGTTTGGGGCCAGGGCTTATGCGGACAATCTTGATCAGGAAAAGATGCTGGAAGCCATTGATTATGCCCATGTCCATGGCGTGTCTCTGTATATGACGGTGAATACGCTGATGAAGGAGGAGGAGCTGGGGGAACTTCCCCGTTTTCTCAAGCCATATTATGAGCAGGGACTGGATGGCGTTATTGTCCAGGATCTGGGAGCTGTCCGTGTTATCCGAGAATATTTTCCGGAAATTCCCGTTCATGCAAGTACCCAAATGACTATTACAGGCGTGCATGGGGCCAGAATACTGGCAGAGCTTGGGGTAAAGCGGGTGGTGACGGCCAGGGAATTGTCTTTGGAAGAGATCCGGCGGATTCATGAGGAAGTGCCTATAGAGATCGAATGTTTTGTCCATGGGGCATTGTGCTATTGTTACTCAGGACAGTGCCTTTTGAGCAGCTATATTGGCGGGAGGAGCGGAAATCGGGGAAGGTGTGCCCAGCCATGCAGGCTTCCTTATAAGACAGATGCAGCAGACAAGTCTGAAAAGCAGCCTGGTGACAGACAGAATAGAGAGTCAGGCAGGAAGGCAGCAGGAGGGAGAAAAGGCAAAAGGGATTCCGGAAGGGATATTTCCCAGAAGGACAGCTATATTCTCAGCATGAAGGATCTGTGCACTTTAGATTTGATTCCGGATTTGATTGAGGCAGGAGTCGACTCGCTGAAAATAGAGGGGCGGATGAAAAGTCCCCGGTATACCGCAGGTGTGGTGCGGGCATACCGGAACTATGTGGATGCTTACTTTGAAAAGGGACGGGAAGGGTACCAGGTAGACCCGGCGGACAGGCAGGAGCTTTTGGATCTGTTTGACAGAGGCGGGTTTACACAGGGATATTACAGGCAGCATAATGGCCGGGATATGATTGCAGTCAGGGAAAAACCCCCATTCCGGCAGGGAAACCAGCAGCTTTTTGATCAATTGGACAAGCTTTATGTGGAGAAAGAGAAAAAGGAGCCGGTGGAGGGAACTCTGACCGTAACAGAGGGGAAGGAAGTGTCTCTTACTCTGCGTCTGGGAAAAACATCGGAGCGCAGAAAGGAAAATTGTGAAGTTACGGTTCTGGGTCAGAGGGCGGAAAGGGCGCAGAATCAGGCGGCTACCCAGGAGCAGCTGCTCAGGCAGATAAAGAAGACAGGAAATACGCCGTTTGAATGGAGAAAACTGGATGTTTGTCTTCAGGGGCAGGTGTTTCTGCCGGTTCAGGCATTAAATGAGCTGCGCAGGCAGGGACTGAAACAGTTAGAGCAGGCTGTAACAGACAGATACCGACGAACATGTTTTGAACCAGCAGATAATTTAGAGGCTATCCCAACATGGAAGAAGAAAGAACATGGGGCTGCAGGAACACAGAAAGAGACTAACAGGAAGAAACCAGAACTTCATGTTCTGCTGCCGGCAGACCAGGGCCAGGGATTAAGACGGATTCTGGAAATACCCCAGGTTTCTGCGATTATAGCGGAGGCAGACGGCTTTGTGCCGGGAATGTGGAAAAGACAGACAGCCTTGTGTCATGACAAGGGGAAAGCGTGCGTGCTGGCCATGCCCATGATTTTCCGAAAGCAGGCAAAAGACTATTTTGACAGAAATCTTCATTTTCTGCAGGAAGCAGGATTTGACGGGATTTTGGTACGCGCACTGGAGGAAATTGATTATCTGCAAAGCAGAGGAGTAAAAATCCCTGTTTATGCAGACCATAATCTGTACTCCTTTAATTCTGCTGCCAGGGATATGCTTATGGAGCTGGGATGCAGCAGAACCACATTTCCTCTGGAGCTGAACAACCGGGAACTTAAACAGCTGGGAGGACAGGAAAGGGAACTGATCGGATACGGATTTCTTCCTGCCATGGTATCGGCTCAGTGCGTGTTAAGAACCGTATCCAGATGCAGCAAAAAACCGGGAAGGATGATGATGAAGGATAGGACCGGGAAAGAACTTCCGGTGGAGAACCATTGTGCTTACTGCTACAATATTATTTATAATCCGTCGCCGCTGTCGCTGATTGACCAGAAGGAAAGAATTATGGAAATAGGTCCAAGGGCAGTGCGGCTTCAGTTTACAGGGGAGTCTGCAGACGAGATCCGCCAGGTGACAAAAGCATGGGCTGCGGCACTGTACGGAACGGAAACAGAGGACTTTCAGCATGGAGAAAAAAGCGTATGCGTCTCTGGAGACTTTACAAGGGGACATTTTAAACGAGGCGTGGAGTAGGTGATGGTTTTGGAAGGAATGATTGTTCATATGTCGAAATACGTGGCCGTTCTTATGGCGGCCATGTACACATACTGGAATTTCCGCTGCTTTGCTGTAAATGAGGAAAAGCGCAGGAAGCTTTTGAAAAAGCAAAACCAGCTTATGTTTTTAAACCATATTCTGTCATTTGCTGTAATGTTCTTAAAAACCGGAGATGAAAAGCTGCTTTGGTTCTGCGGAGTTCAGGCAGTGTTTCTGTGGTGCTTTCGTGTGCTTTACGGGAAAATATATAGGGATCGGTCTGCACTGCTGGTGAACAATATGTGCTTTCTTTTAAGCGTGGGATTTATTATCCTTACCAGGCTTTCCTATGATAAAGCGGTAAGGCAGTTCGGCATTGTGGTTTGCTCGGCGGCGGTTACGCTGCTGATTCCTTTTATTATCTGCCGGATGTGGCAGTTAAGCCGGATTCCGTGGCTTTACGCTATCCTGGGCCTGGGCCTGCTGATTGCGGTGTATGCGGCAGGGGATGCCAGCTATGGAGCACAGCTGTCTTTAAAGTTTGGGGAAGCGGCAGTGCAGCCGTCGGAATTTGTGAAAATAAGTTTTGTCTTTTTT
>CATLBO010000211.1 GCA_949879025.1 uncultured Hungatella sp.
TGGAAAAACAGAATTTGTAGGCATCATCATCCCTGACCTGTACATGCATTACTATGCACAGATGCTGTCCGAAATCTTGGCTACCTATGAAACCTTCGGATACAAATTTCTGGTATTTGAGGGAAGCCAGGATAAAACCATAGAACAGCGGTATATTCAGGAACTGCTGGCCTACAAAATCGAAGGACTTATTGTCCTAAGCCACACCATCTCATCAAAAGACCTGGCCTCCTGCAACATCCCAACCGTTACCATAGAGCGAGAAGACCAATACACCTGCAGCGTCAATACAGACAATTATATGGGAGGTGTCCAGGCCACCAGCCTGCTGCACAAAAATAACTGCGACATCCTGTTTCATCTTAACCAGCAGGTATCAAAAACAACCCCCGGTTATCAGCGAATCCAAGGGTTTTTAGACATCTGCCAGGAACATGGCCTGCCCCATAAGCTGATTCTCGCCGAGTTTGGCAGAAATTATGAAGAAAACGAAAAATGTCTGGGGGAAATTCTCCAGGAAATAGAAGAAAACCATAAGGGCAAAAAGAAAGGCATCTTTGTCTCCAATGATACCCATGCCAACATTCTTTTAAATCTGCTTATACGGAAATACGGCAATCTTCCCAATGAATACCGGATTGTAGGGTTTGACGACTCTCCTGTTGCCCGCTCCGCCATCGTCCCCATCAGCACTGTAGGACAGCAGATTGAGAAAATCGCATACCAGGCCATGGAGCTTCTGGTCATGCAGATGAATGAGCGGAAAAAACGAAAGCCAGTGCCTTTAAAAGAACCAATTCACCAGGTTGTCACTCCCATATTGAAACGGCGGAGTACGACGGACTGAAAAAGCATAGTTATCCCAGCAAAAAAGCAGGAAAACGATCTGGTAATCCATCATTTTCCTGCTTTCTAACTGCTGTCGTATATAAACGCAAACTATTTCATAAAGGAAAGTACATCTCCGCCCTTAATCTCATCCAAGATAAAAATCTCATCCTCACGGATTCTACCCAGAAGATTCCTCTGTCCGTCAACTGGCATCTCCTTTAGCACTACTTGGATTTCTCCCCGGTAGTGGGACAGATTATCATTTACGATCACCACATCTCCCCTTGTATAATAGTCCTTTTTACACTTTCTCTCTGGTATGGGTCTGCCTTTGTAAAGAATTCTCGGCAGCCGTGACCGCAGCATATAATGCATACAATCCCCCATATCCGAATGTGAGGGAAAATCATACAAAATTTCCTGTTCCAACGGGGTGATGCCTTCTTCTTCTGTTATATAAAAGGGAATTCTTTTTACCTTCCCGCTAGGTACGAACTCTTTTAAAAATCCTAGTTCATCATTGACTGGTATGGTAACAAAAGCCTTATCCATGACACGGCGGATGGCCTTAAATTCATCCTCATCGGCAAATGCGTTGCCAATGATAATTTCGTCTATATTGTTCATGGCCAGGCAGTGAACCAGCTGAATCTCAGCAGGCAGGTTTCTGTGTTCTTCAATGGTTGGCAGCCCATCGCTTACAGGCCACGGCCCATGTGTTTCCTTAGCAAGGCTGGAAATAAATATGGCTGTCTTTATGCCTTTCCCATGCCAGTAATCATTAAGGCGGCAAATAGCTTCCGTTGATGGAGCCGTATATTTCTGAGGATAGAAATTATGGCAGGTGGAAAGATTCTCAATATTGGCTCCATTGGCAATGGCCTCTTCAATAACATCAATAAATGATGAGGACATCTCAATTTTGATACCTTCCTGATTGTTAATTAATATTGCGTCCCGCTCATCATGAAAGCTGAAATCCATGCGGATAATGTCAATGCCCATATTTTTAAATACAGACAAATCCCGCTCTGTAGCCCCCATCCGCTTAAAAAATTCACCATTGCAGTCGCCGGAAACCTTCATATTATACTTGTGGGCAATCTCTGAAAAGTTTTTAAAGTACCCCACCACCTCTTCCTGCGTCCCTTTTACGGAAAACATGCTGGTAAATACTTTGTCAAATCCATATTTGGATGCCATTGACAAATAAGCCTCTATTGCCTCCAGCGACTCCTGTTCCGGATCGACGGATATTCCAAGCTGAACCATTTACTTCTCCTCCTTTATTTTTCTATACACTTATATTTCACATTCACTATGTAAAAGGGTATCGCTGTTCTTGTCTACGCAAACATTTTTTAAAAGAAAACCTGTGTCCAGACATATTCTTTCTTAAAAATCTGCAAATATATCCATCTGTTTTTTTAGTTCTTCTACAATCATTTTGTTTGTATCCATACGGCCCGTTATATCTTCCATATCTCCAGCCAGGCTCTTAGCGCTGTCCGCAACCCCGGTAATCCCGGAAGCACCGTCATCAATGGCCTTTGTAATGCTTTCAATAGAATCAGCTATCTCGATCATGGAATTCTGAAGCCGATCGGTTCGGCTGTTAAATGCATCGATCATTTCCTTAACATAATCAGCATCTTCTTTGTACTGTTTTCCAGAACAGACAAATTCCTGAAATTCCGTTAAAATAGTCTCACTCAGATAGTCAGCCATATCTTGAGAATGCTTTGACAGATTATGTACTGCGTCTGTAACCACCTGGTTAATCTCCTGTATATGTTCGGCCAGTTTCACTGCAGGAATTTGCTAAAGATTTGATCTCTGATGCAACAACAGCAAAGCCTTTTCCGGCTTCACCGGCACGCATGGCTTCTATTGATGCATTCAGGGCAATCAGATTGGTGGTGGATGAAATTGATACTATATCTTGTGTCAGCTTATCTACCTGATCCACACTTTTGCTGTTTTCAATTGCCTCTTCAAGCACTTCCAGAATATTGGCTGCTTTCTTCTGAATTACTTCCGTGTTTGTCTGTGCCGCTGACTCCATCTCATTTGCCCGAACCTTCATTGCAGAGGAATAATCTGTAATGGCACTGCATTCTTCTGCCATATCACGGACATCCTTTTTGATATCTGCCGCACTGCTGTTAATACTGGAGGCGTTATTTGCCACCTTCTGGATTGCCATGGACAAAGATCCCGAAAGAGAAGAAAGGATTCTGGCACTTTTTCCCGATGTCCTGGTGTGTTTCAGCACTTCCCCCGTTACCTCATCAAGTTTCTGAGAACTTTCCTGGAGAGTATCTACTGCACCCTTAATTGGTTTAATCACATATTTTTTTATGATTCGGATGGCAGCCAATACCAATGCCAAGCATGCTGCAACAGATGCTGCTGCAATAATCAGCGAGATAATATAGACAGCCAAAAGCCTCTGCCTTGCACTGGCTGTTCTTGCGCTTACAGCCGCATACAGTTCATCAGCATTGTTTTCTATGGCGGAACCGAAGCGGGCAACATCGCCATTGGCATAAGCATAGGCATCCTGGGTTTTGCTGTCTGCACTTGCACAGACAAGGTAGACTAACGCATGTTTAAAAGAGTCATAGTTTTCCAGGAGCTGCTCATAAATCCCCTCTTCTTCTTCTGCAACATATTTTTCATAC
>CATLBO010000212.1 GCA_949879025.1 uncultured Hungatella sp.
TGTCCGTGGAGGCCAACGCGTCGCTGAAGTTGAGCAGCAACGGCCCCGCCAGCCTGGCGGGGACGCCCATCAAGCTGGGATAGGAGTGAGGAAGAATGCCAGAAAGAAGTTTTTTAGGAACGGGGATGAAATTCCCCCCGCAGATCAACCCGGCCACGGGACGCTTCGCCGTCTCGTCGGAGGAGGAGAGCGTGAAGGAATCGGTGTACCTGATTCTGATGACCCAGAAGACGGAGCGGTTCTTAAGGCCCCAGTTCGGCAGCGACCTGATGTCCTACACCTTTATGGACATCAACATCACCTCCGTCAACATGATGGTCCGCTCCCTGACGGAACAGATCCTGTCCAATGAGCCCAGGATACAGAGCGTGACGATCACCACGGACGAACAGGTAAGGGACGCATGCCTTCAAGCCTTCCACCATGCTTTCATGCTGCTGCTGTCTGCTAACAGATAATTCCGGTCCGGTCTGGGATATGAGAACGCTGCAGCCCAGACGCTTTGCCGTGGCAATGGTTTTCTTTAATGATTCTATGTACTTATCCCGTTCTCCCTTTTCCACCAGACTGATAAAGCCCGTACAGAAAGCAGCAATGTTAATTCCTTCCCCATGCAGCTTTTCCAAAAGCTCCACATCCTTATCTTCCCATGTCCAGAATTCTATGGTATCAAGCCCTGCCTCTTTTACCTTTTGCACGGCTTCCTCTATAGCCTTTCCCATAAAAACAGCGTCTACACACACCGATAATTTCATCCTGTCCCCTCCATGCTAACCTTATTTTTTCTTCCCATTATTCTCATGGAATGCGCAGCCTGTGCGCATTCCATGACCATAAAAAGTGCGAACCTTCTTTTCTAATAAGTAATTACCGCCTGAATAATCTTTTCAGGTTCTTTGTCAATGGTATAATAAGCGGTAGGGATATCATCATATTTAAATTCCGTAAACAGATTATCCGTCTTAAACTCCTCAAGAAGCTTTAAGCATGTCTCCACCCTTCTTTGATAATTCCAAAGATTCGAAAATGCAGGATCCATGGCACCTGTCTGTGACTGCTTGATTCCTATCCGGTTATGATGGAATTCCTCTGACAAATCCACATTTGAAAGTGCGCCCTGATACCAGGCAAGCGCGGTAATTGTTGTCTCAGGCGCCGCGATTCTCACAGCTTCGTTTAATGCCCTGGCATTACCGGATGCCTCAATCACTTTATCTGCGCCTCTGTTGCTGGTCCTCTTACGAACTTCCATTGCCACATCACAGGCAGTCGGATCAAACACCTCGTCACACCCGTTTTCCAAAGCTGCCTTTCTTCTTTTTTCCAATACGTCAACGCCATAAACTTTATGCGCTCCGCTCATCTTTGCCATTTGTACAAGAAGCTGTCCAATCACACCAAGTCCGCTGACTACCACCGTATCGCCCAGATTGATATGGGTATCCATAATACCATTATAAGCGGTGATTAAATTGGTAAAAAGCACGCCTTTTTCCGCAGGGATGCTCTTAGGAAGAACCACTGCATCTTTGGCAGCAATCACATTTTCTTCCTGGTGAGGCGCGCTGCAGGCAACAATATCGCCTACTTTTACGTTTTCCACCTTACTGCCTGTCTCAATAACCTCTCCCACGGAGGCATATCCCATATACCACACACCGGGGGCACAGCTTCTTACCGGATATTCCCATACCTCGCTCTCTGCTGCGGGAACGAACAGCCTTGTTGCCGGATCCTGTTTTTTTCTGAAAAAGGGAGCCAGCCCTCTGTATACATTCATCTCCGTACCATGGCTTACACCTGAATAAATGGATTTTATGCGAATCTGTTCCTCATTCATGGGAAGCTGCGGCACCTCGATTACTTTTAACTCTCTCGGCCCCTCATACATAATTGCTTTCATTCTTTTCCTCCATCTTACTTTGCTTTATTTTAGTAACCAATTGCTTCCATTTTTTCCAGACATTCTGCAATTGCCGCATCTATATCCTGACCGTCTACAATCTTAGCGCACATATTGGGAATCGGTCCGTCCGGCCATGCATCTAACTGGCTCCAGGTGGTAAGAGGCATATCGCCAGACTGTGAATTTAATGCTGTCTCTGAGAATGCTTTCAGCCACTCATCTTCTGTAAAGTAAGGATCCTGCATAACCTTTACATTGGAATTCAAAACGTTAAGCTGCTGGCTCATATACAACTGTACTTCTTCACTGCAGAAATATTTCACCCATTCTTTTGCAGCTTCCGGATTCTGTGTTGTCTTGAATATACTAATTGGCGCTGAGAAAGCGATAGCGTTTTTCTCCGTTCCTGTTGCGGTAGGCAGCGGTGCAGAGGCAACTTTTCCATCCATCTGTGGTGCTGCGTTTATAATATCCCTTTTATTTTCTCCTGTTGCTCCAAAAATCATGGACACATTTCCGCCCATGAACTCGGTGAGCGCACTGTAAGAAGCATCAAGACTGTTGCTGCAAATATTATATTTATTGATGCAGTCTGTTAAAAACTGCAGGGATTTCTTCCCTTCTTCACTATCAAAGGTAAATTCCGTGAAATCCTCATTCATCATTGTGCCGCCACACTGTGCCAGCATGGAAAACCACGCCTGGTCATATCGTCCCATATCTGAATTCCATGCCAGTCCTGCATGTGTAATTTTTCCATTTGCATCTGTCTCGGTAAGTTTCTGTGCTACTTCAATAAGCTCATCCCAGGTTTTAGGCGCTTCGGTGATACCTGCTTTTTCGAAATCCTCTGTGTTATAAAGCAGTACACGGGTATCAAAACGCCATGGAACACCGTACCAATCACCATCTACACATGCCTCATCTTTCCCTGCTGCCAGCCAGGTGCTTTCTCCGCCCATATCCTCTATTACATCATTGATTACCATAAGGCCTGCATCTTCCGAGCTCATCAGCGCAAAAGACTTTGTAAAGAAAACATCTCCCACATCAGGCGCTTCACCGCCGGTACACGCCAGCGTCAGCTTCTGGTTTGCGCTGCTCCAGTCATTAATTGCATAGTTTACCGTGATACCTGTTTTTTCCTTGAAGTCTGCTGTAACTTTATCCAGAGCTGCCCTTTGAATTGACGGATCGGATCCATATGACTGCATCCAGAAAGTCAGTTCTACCCCTTCATAAGGCTTTTCGGTTCCTTCTGCAGTATCTGCACCGCCTGCCTGGTCATCTGCCGCGGCATTGCCCCCGGCATTTGCATCGGTACTTTCTGTGGTGCTCTGTGTGCCGCTGTCTGCATTTGACGATGATCCTGAATCGTCTGATTTTCCACAGCCTGATAATAAACCTGCTGCCAGAGCTATTGTCATACCCCATGCTACTAATTTTTTGTGCTTCATCCTTTTTCCTCCTCCTTTTGGATTCTTGCTCTTTTTTATCCTTTCACAGCGCCTGCTGACAGACCGCTGATTAAGTACTTTTGTAAGAAGCCGAAAATAATCATCGCCGGCAGTGTAATGAAAATA
>CATLBO010000213.1 GCA_949879025.1 uncultured Hungatella sp.
TTCGTATTTCATTAACACACCTCCATTAGCCAATTTTGTCTATGCATAGTGTAACTTGTAAATTTACTGCATTTATTAAACTTTCCTGTAGTCTCCCTGCTTCCATAGGCCTTTTCTTTTTGTCCTGCAGAAAATTGCAGATTTTTTCAATAGTCAAATCATCATCCACCATATGCTTTTCAACATCTGTTATCATGTCCTCTGCAAGATAAAATTCATTTTTCCCTGCTAAAAATATTCTGGCTGCCGGACAGAGAATCATCCCTTGTGGCCCTGCCCCTGTGGCGTATTCCCCTGTCTTTTAGGAACTGTATGGCCTCCTCCGATTCCGCCGCCGCGATACCATGCTGCACTTCATCAAGCCGCAATGCCGTCATGCTTTGCCTGGGCAAAAGTTGCCTCTATAAGAAATTTGCGCATGTTGCTGCCAGAGAATCTCTCACCAATATATCTGCTGTTCCAGCCATCCATTTCCCACATGGAAGCCAGGGGCTTTTTGATCGGCTCAATGAGAATCTGCTTCTGCTCATATATATATGTCCTGCTCCCCCCAAGGACAAAATGGTTGTGCAGGTCTGCTTTTGGCACTTCTCTGACAGCAGCAAGGTCATTGTCCTTTAAAGCTGTTATAAACTTTCTTGAATCTCCTTCCATGGTTCCTCCATTTCCCCCACTGGACAGCACAGTTTACTTCAAATATGCTGTCCTCCATTGCCCGACCCTTTTCAAAAAATCCTTTTCCAGGCCGTCCGGGTCCAACTTCCCAGCGGAAAGCATTTGCCAGACACAGCGCATCAGATAGCTGTCAATCTCCTCTAACAGCATCCTTACGTCAACGCCTGGCCGAAATACGGAAAGGTCCAGATCCCCCAGCATCCTGTCCGCCACATCCTCATATGTTTTATCATAGGACTTCCCGGTTGCCTCCCTGATTTCCGGGTTTTCCGCAAAAAGGGCCCGTACTGAGAATAAATATTCATCGGGAGCCGTTCTCATAAACTCACATCTTGCCAGAACCTTCTGGGTCATTGCCTCAAAGAAGTCTGACGTTTCTTTGTAATAATACTTCAGCTCTATTTCATTTGATATCCTGTTGATATTCTTCCAGAGGTATAAATACAGATCTTTTTTATTTTGAAAATAATGGAACAGCAGGGACTTTGATATGCCGCCGTCATCCGCAATCCTGGACATGGATGCGTTTTTGTAACTGTCATGGGCAAACACCATGTATGCTGCTTTTATAATCCGTTCCTGCTTTTCCAATGGCAGTTCAAAAAATTTCTTGTTCATTAAGGTCCTCCCAGTACTTGAAATCTATTTTTCTTCCCCTTCTGTTCCTGCCATCCTCCCATGCCCCACCAGAAACTCGGCGCTCAGTGTTTCCACCACAAGCCTGTACATCCCTGGCTCCAGCGTGCCATAAATATCCAGATTATATGTCTCGCTGGCACTCTCCCCGTCCGGAAGGATATGGGCAATATCCTGAAAGCCAACATTATCCGCCCTGACAGGCATTGTGTACCACTGGCCATCTATCTGTTTCTGGAGGGAAAAGTATTCCCCGTAAGTGAATTCTTCCCCGCTGTTATTGGCAATCAATACCGTAATCTCACTTGTCCCGATGTCCTGGACAGTCATAGACATCCCCTCTGTACCCTCTGCAGGCAGCTCATCCGCTTTCAGCAGGAAACAGCTGTGATATACGGACAAATGCCCGGCATTGGGAAAGTTAAGGACATTCCAGGTATCCTCATCACTGCCTTCCATCTCTCTCCATAGAAAGGAGAGGTCCGTATCCCCATAATAAACCGCCCCGTCATTCCTAAGCCAGACCCCGCCGGATGCCGTCACGGAAATGTCATACCCTTCCCCGCTGCTGATCCAGATTCCAAAGAAGGGAGTCTCCATCTGGGAGAGGGCCTGTTCCTCTGCCGCCTGGAGGGGAATATCATTGATCCTTTTAATCACTTCCTTCTCCGTACTGCTGTCATACAGAGTCCTGACCATAACCGTTTCCCCGTCATAATAATACAGTTGGAAAGCACTTGTATCCGGGCTTGCCCCAACAAGGATATTTCCACCCTTATCATTTTTGTAAAGAAACACAGCAAACAGAACGCCTGCCACAGCCAAAAATAAAATGATGAAAAACACAACTGGTATATACTTTGTTTTCCTGTTTTCAAATGTCCCCATCGGTATCCTCCTTTATAAACCTGTCTATATTAGAAAAGCCACAGTAAAACTGCGCTTCACCGTCAGAACTATCGGCTCCTTTTATTATCCTCCGATTGGCCGATTATGGGAAGCCCTGAAACAGAACCTACTATCCTGTCTTTTCCTCCATCCCTTTCACAATCCCCTTCACAAGTTCTCCGGCAAGCTTCTCCTGATATTCTTCTGACATCAGCTGATTCCTTTCATTATAATTGGAAAGATAACCTATTTCTACCAATACAGCAGGAACTGTTGTATTCTTCAGAATATAGTAATCGGCAGGTTTTACATTCCTTGAAACAATATTTTTGCTCTCTTCTATTGTTTCCATAATCTTTTCCGCATAATGTTTCCCTTCCTCCCCGCTCTTGCAGTAATAACATTCCAGACCATATATCGAACTGTCTTTTTCATAATAATTGCAGTGAATGCTTATAAAAAGATCTGCCTTTTCCCCATTTGCAATCTGTACCCGTTCCTCAAGTTTCATAAAAATATCTTTATCCCTGGTAAGTACCACCCGGATGCCCTGTTCCTCCAGCAGTTCCTTTAATTTCAGGACAACAGCAAGGTTGATCTCCTTCTCCGTTGCCGCCTGTTCCACTGTTCCCCCATCTTCCCCGCCGTGTCCGGCATCCAGGACAACCATATGGTTTTCTTCCCCCGAAAGGTCTGCGTCCAATTCATCTTCCTCTACACCGGATATTGTTTCCCGAACAACATCCGCCTTTTGGGTGCTACTCTCATTCTCATTCCTGCGGAAAAAATCCCGGATATACAAACAGCCACAGATCATCAGCAGAATCATAACTGCCAGAACAGCCGCCATGATTCCCCGGACGGTATAGGCTATGACCCTACGCCTCTTTCTGGCAATCTTCTTGCTTCTTTTTCTCTGATTCTCTGTCTTCCAGGCTGGCTGTCTTCTCTTTTGCACCATACTTACTCCTGCATTTTGTTCCTTTGGGGTATTGACAATATATAAATTACAAAAACTGCCAACCAAGCATGCCACGAACCACCGCCCACTGGTTCCTGACATGCTTACCTGGCATACTGATGATATATTAAATTATTTTCCGGCGGCCGTAAGATACTGCCCTACTGCCGCGCCGCAGGAACATAATGGAATTTTGTTCCTTCTGCTACCACCCACATATTCGTTGGATCATCCTCATCCCATTTGTAATTTCTATCCAGAAACAGTACCCTTCCATCGGGCAGTGTTGCCATCGGGAAATATCCCTCTGTGCTGAAAGGCAGCTCGC
>CATLBO010000214.1 GCA_949879025.1 uncultured Hungatella sp.
GCAGACTGTACCGATGCTGGATGCGGCCCCGGAATTTACGGAGGTATCCCTTCGCGACAGACAGGATTTCTCAGCCGCTCCTGCGGCAGTGCTCCATATCGGTACTGTGACGGTGGAACTCTTTGAAGATACTTCCCGCGAATTGTTGGAGGCTATCATGAAAGCAGTGCGGTCATGTTAGGTGACCTCTCCCGGGTAGAAAAGATCTATTTGCGCACCGGGTACACGGATATGAGGAAACAACTGGATGGTCTGATCGATATCATAAAGTACAGCTTCCGGCTTGATCCTTACAGCAATTCCCTGTTCCTCTTCTGCGGGAAACGGGCAGACCGGATCAAGGCAGTCCACTATGAAGGGGACGGTTTCTGCCTGTTCTATAAGCGCTACGAAAACGGCCGTTTAAAGTGGCCGCGCACAGGTGAAGAAGCCAGACAGATCTCCCATCAGCAGCTCCGCTGGCTGTTGGAAGGTCTGAACCCGGAGCAACGGGGAGCGATCCGCGAATGGGCTCCCCCGAAGCCTGAAAAACCCGGAAATTCCTTATAAATACTGGAAAATCCTGCTGTTTTATGGTATCATGGACATATCAGAAGAGGAAGGTTTTCAGCCCATGCCGGATACAGAACAGGAGTACAAAAAGCAGATCAAAGAACTGGAACAGCAGGTCCGGCTCCTGAAGGAGCAGGTTGATTTCCTTACCCGTAAACTTTATGGGACAAAATCAGAGAAGACGTCTGCCCTTGAAATAGAGGGACAGATGTCTCTTTTTAATGAAATAGAATCCTGTGCTGATCCGGATACCCATGAGCCGGACCTGGTCGAAGTCGAAAAGCATCTGCGTAAAAGGAAATATGCCGGCCAGCGAGAAAAACTGATCAAAGACATTCCCCGCAGCAGAGTGCTCCACACGATCGATGAGAGGGAACAGATCTGTGAAAAGTGCGGGAGCTCCATGGCAAAAGTCGGGGAGGAGTTTGTCCGTACCGAGGTACAGTTCATCCCTGCCAGCCTCAAGGTGATCGACCATTACCGGGAAACCTATGAATGCAGGACATGCCGCAAAAACGGAACACCTTATATGGAGAAGTCCCCGGTGCCGCATCCCCCGGTCATGCATTCCCTTGCGTCTGCTTCCACGATCGCATGGCTCATCCATCAGAAGTTTGAACTGGGCATCCCGTTATACCGTCAGGAAAAGGAATGGGAGGCCCTGGGCCTTTCCTTGAGCAGGGCAACGATGTCGAACTGGCTCCTTTGCGTCTACCGGGACTGGCTCTCCCATGTGGCCAGCCGCCTCAGGCAGGAACTCCTGAAACAGGAGTATCTGCATATCGATGAGACCCATGTACAGGTGCTGAAGGAACCAGGGCGGAAGAACACTTCGGATTCTTACATGTGGGTATACTGCAGCATCAGGGACTGCAGACAGCCGGTCCGGTATTTTGAGTACCAGCCGGGGAGAGGCGGAAAATATCCGGAAGCGTTTTTAAAAGGCTATACCGGATATATCCATACGGACGCTTATTCCGGGTACAATGGGGTGAAAGGGGTTACGAGATGCCTGTGCTACACCCACCTGCGACGCGCTTTTGTGGACGCGCTACCCAAAGACATCCATGACCCGAAAGCTTCAAAACCCGCGCAGGCACTCCTGCGGCTAAATAAGCTGTTTGAGATAGAAAAGGAACTGGAGAGCCTTCCCCCGGAACAGAAGAAAAAGGAACGGATCAACCGCGAGAAACCGCTTCTCGAGGCTTTTTGGTCATGGGCAGAGCTAAACTCTGCCGGGGAACTGCCAAAGTCGAAGCTCCATACAGCTTTCCGGTATGCCCTGAACAACCGGCAGGAATTTTTTAATTATCTTGAAGATGGGAACTGTTCCATTAGTAATTCCCTGGCGGAGAATTGTATCCGCCCCTTTGTGATCGGCCGGAAGAACTGGCTGTTTGCGGGAAGTCCGAAGGGTGCTGCTGCAAGTGCAGGGATCTATACCCTGGTCGAAACAGCGAAAGCCAATGGCCTGGATGCAATGAAATACATCAAATATATCCTGTCAGATATACCAGGGAGTACATTTCTTGAAAATCCGGAATATCTGGATGACTACCTGCCATGGAATCCCATGGTACAGGAACGGCGCCGATGACCACTGCCCTTTTTTTATAGAGGGTTGGTGGTTATTTTTCTATCCACTATCTTATTTGACGCTTACGGTGGTGTGAGAGGTCTGGGGATTTTCAGATCCTCATCCTGCTCAATCGGTTTTTAGGCTATATCATATGGCATTGGATATAACCGGAAGCAAATTAAATATAAAGCTCATTCCCTTTCCTTGTTGAACAGGCTTTTTTCATTGCCAATGCCGCAACAGAAACCATAGCCCCATTTACTTTACGGGATGACTGCGGGCATTGTACGACACAGCGCATACAGGAAATACATTTTTTACTGTCCGTAACTTTTGGATTTTCTTTGCTGATTGCCTGTGCAGGGCACTGTCTGGCGCAAAGACCACAGTCTGTGCAGTTATTGTCCGCTTTGGGTACTAAGCCGATTCCAGCCGCTTTCTTGTAGGGGCGGTTTCCCGGAATCTGCGGTGTGGAAAGACTGGTCAGATTACTGTTTATTTTCTCTAATATTTTTTTCGCAAAGCCGCTTAATTCTTTTTTATCCTTAGTGTCCGGTCTGCCTGCAGCGTACTGGTGCATAATAGAATGTTCTGCGATGGCGGCAATGGCAGCAATTACCTGAAAGCCGCTTTTTTCAGCAGCATCGCTTAATTCAATCAGGGTATCCTCATATGCCCTGTTGCCATATACGCAGACAATTACACAGGGGGTATGACTGCCATGAATATTTGAGATTCTCTGAGTGGCAAGGCTTGGAACACGTCCGCCAAAAGACGGAGCTGCAATAAGCGCAATATCATCTTTTTCAAAACTAAGCGAGGAATAATCGGTTTCTGCATTGGACAAATCAATTTCATTTACAGGCAGTCCCCATGTATTTGTTATGGCATCTGCAACTTTTTTTGTTCCTCCTGTCGGGCTAAAAATAATCTGTGAAACTTTCATGCCTGTTTCTCCTGTAAACCTAAAATTTACACCATTATAACAGGCGCATGGTGTAGTGTCAAGATTTACAGCAATAAAAATATATGCTACAATCTAACGAGGAAAGGAGTAATGTCATGCATATCAGTACAAAATGTTCGGTTGCGATTCATTGCCTTATTTTTATTTATGAATATGGGGATAAGCAGAAGGTAACCAGTGAACTTCTGGCGTTATCAACCGGGATCAATCCTGTCACAATCCGCAATATTATAAGTTCATTGAAAAAGGATGGCATAATATCTGTGAA
>CATLBO010000215.1 GCA_949879025.1 uncultured Hungatella sp.
GAATAAAATAGACTATGTTTTCGCCACGGTCCCTATTTACCGGAAGGTGTCGGTTCCTGTCATTGAGATTCACGATTTTCTGGAGTACGGGGATCTGCTGGCAGCCAGAAAGACTCTGGAAAACGGAGATCGGAAGTTTCTGCTGGAATTTTACCGAAGAGATTTTTTCTTTCCTTCCATGAGAGGAGACACCAGGGAGGAAGTGATTGGGAAGATGTGCCAGGAAATCAGAAAGCATTATCCTCTGCCGGATGAATTTGCGGCTTCCGTCTTTGAGAGGGAGGGGCTTGGAGCCACGGACTATGGAAATCTTGTGGCGATCCCCCACCCGGCCAAAGTTATGGTGACTCAAAATATTGTGGCGGCAGCCATTCTGGAGGAGCCGGTGCTCTGGAGCAGGAATCCGGTGCAGCTGGTGGTTTTGGTGGCCCTTGTCAACAGTATGGAAGAAAACGTTCAGAAGTTTTATGAGATTACTTCCCGGGTGCTGCAGTCTCCGGATAAGGTGAAGGAGATCATTGACAGCAGAACGTATGAGACGCTTTTGAGAGTATTTTTTGAGACGGAGTGACATCCCTATAGCAGGTGGCAGGAAGCATGGGAAATGAAACGGAATTTTACCGGAGCAGAAACGGTAATAACCTCAATGGAGGTAAGTATGGGATTTTGGTAGAATACAAGTACAATAATTCTTAAAGGCAATTTTGGAGCAAAGCCAGATGTGAGGTGGAAAGGACATGAATGAAGAGGAACAGAGGATTCTGCAGATGGTGATTCAGGGAGGCGATGCCAGATGTGCGGCTATGGAGGCCATTGAGGCAGCTAGGGAGGGAAAGTTCGGCCAGGCAGCGATTCTCCTGGAACAAAGCAGCCAGACTCTGGCCTATGCTTACAGTGCACAGACTGACATGTTTCAGAAGGAGCTTGGCAAAGAACGTGGCAGCGTATCCCTTCTCATGGTCCATGCCCAGGATCATCTTATGGGTGCGATTACAGTTCGGGACCTGGCCAGGGAGATTGTGGAATTGTACAGAAGGGAGGAAAGGGAGAGATGAAGATCAGGCTGTTCTGCGTGGCTGGAATGTCCACCAGCCTTCTGGTAAACCGAATGAGAGAGGCAGCAGGAAGGCGAGGTGAGGATCAGGATATCAGAGCTTATGCGGAGTCGGATATGGAGAAATGCCTGGATGGCGTGGACGTGGTCCTTCTGGGACCTCAGTCCCGGCTGGCCCTGAAGAAGGCTAAGACCTTGTGCCAGCCAAGACAGATTCCTGCAGATGTGATCCCAACGGCTGTCTACAGCGAAATGGATGGGGAAAAGGCCTTGGATTTTGCCAGAGAATTACTGGATAAGTATAGGAGGGAAAACAAATGAATGGGTTTATGAACAAGCTGGAGGCGGCATTGGACAAATACATGACGCCTGTGGCAGAAGTGCTTAACAACAACATTGTCATTTCCGGAATCAAAGACGGAATGATGTCAACGCTTCCGGCTACTATGATTGCCTCAGTGGCCCTGATTTTAAGCAGCTTTCCATATCTGGATCAGTTCTGCCCGCCGCTGTCTGCAGCTTTTAAGATGTTTTTCGGCCCTATTAATGGGGCGACGCTGGGTATCATTGCGCTGTATGCCCTTTTGGGCACGGCATATTATTACAGCGAAGGAAGAAACGTGGACAAATTTTACGGGATTACCACAGCAGTAATCTGTTTCCTTTTGGTGACTCCATTTGAAAAAGCGGCGGAGGTAACCGTGGGGGAGGAAACCATTGCCACAGTGATTACTGGAGTTATTGACACGGGAGTCCTGGGAGCAGGGGGAATCTTTCCGGCTCTGATTGTGGCTATTTTGTCTATCTCCGTGTTTGCATGGCTGGAACATAAGAATCTGACAATCAAGCTGCCGGATACGGTTCCGCCCAATGTGATGAAACCGTTTTTAGCCATGATCCCTATGGGAGCCACGGTGCTTCTGTTTATGGCTATCCGCCTGCTGTTCCAGATGACTCCCTATGGAACCTTGTCCGAATGCATCAGCACCCTGATTACAAGGCCGTTTTTGAATCTGTCCAATAATATTTGGGTATTTATGTTCCTGATGTTTATTGCTCAGGTTCTGTGGTTTTTC
The DNA here is from genome assembly GCA_949879025.1 of uncultured Hungatella sp. Taxonomy (GTDB): domain Bacteria; phylum Bacillota; class Clostridia; order Lachnospirales; family Lachnospiraceae; genus UBA3402. The sequence continues at coordinate 2,131 of CATLBO010000215.1, forward strand.
GGACTTCACGGAACCAATCTGATTATGACGCCTATCTGGCAGCCGGCAGCGCTTGTGGCCATGGCTATGAACCTGGAGGCATACAATTCAGGCGCTGCTCTGCCATTCCTTATGACGGCTGCCTTTCGTGTGTACACCAACCACTGTAAGCTGTCAGAAATTGTAGCTCTGTGTGTCCTGGGCAAATCACAGCGGGCTAGGGCTATGAAGAAGACGATCCTGATCCCTGCTATTTTTAATATTCATGAGCCTTTTGTGTTTGGACTTCCGGCGGTCATGAACCCTACGATTTTTATTCCCTGGATTTTAAGTGAACCCCTTCAGGCAGGATTGGCTTACCTGTTAATGAAATTTACCGGAGCGATTCCTATTTATGATGTTCCATGGACCACGCCGCCTTTCTTAAAGCAGCTTATCGCTACTAACTTTAATCCCTGGGCAGTGGTGATAACCTTTGCAACTTTTGCTTTTGGATTCCTTTTGTGGATGCCGTTTATTAAGATGCTGGATAACCAGTATCTCAAGGAAGAGGCTGAGAATCAGCAGTAATCCCCAGACTGCAGGCGTCCGGATGGCTTTGCCATCCTGCGGCGCCGGACTGGGAGGACAGACAGGAAGATGCCAGAAAATTTTAGGAATCATCCTGGAAAATGAAAGAGAATCGGGCAAATGCCTGAATGAAAAAATAGTAGGAAGGAGCAGACAGCGATGTTAGAGTATTCGGTCTTATATCCAGTGAATACCATAAGCCGGCAGGTTCTCAGCCTGGACGGAATGTGGAAGTTTAAGATTGACTGGGACAGTGCAGGGAGAAAGGAGGAATGGCAGAAAGGGCTTTCAGAGTTTGACATGATTCCGGTTCCGGCCAGTTTCCAGGATTTCTATACATCCAAGGACATCCGGGAGTTTGTAGGTGACATATGGTATGAAACGGATGTGATGATTCCTTCGGCTTATAAAGAAAAGAAAATTTTCCTCAGATTTGGCTGCGCCACTCACTTTGCCCATGTATACGTAAATGGCCAGCTGGCAGGAAGACATGAGGGAGGATTCCTGCCGTTTTCCATAGATATTACCTCTATGGCGGAATTTGATAAGAAGAACAAAATATCTGTAGTGGTAAATAATGAACTGTCTACGGCGAACCTTCCATGCGGAGCTACGATTACCTTAAAAAATGGAAAGAAGAAGGC
>CATLBO010000216.1 GCA_949879025.1 uncultured Hungatella sp.
GAATGCTGCTGTTCAATCCTGCCCTCTGTGATCAGTCCCAGCTTCATCAAAGCCTGGAATCCATTGCAGATGCCCAGCATGAGACCATCTCTCTCATACAGAAGCTTTTCAATCTCTTCTTTTATAATCTGGTTCCGGAACACCGCTGCAAAGAATTTGGCGGAGCCTTCCGGCTCATCCCCTGCAGAAAATCCTCCCGGGAACATGACGATCTGGGCTTTTGCAATCTCGTTTTTAAATGCCTCCACCGAATCCCGGATATCACCGGCGCTTAAGTTCTTAAACACCAGATCCGTAACTGTGGCCCCTGCCCGTTCAAATGCCCTGGCACTGTCATACTCACAGTTGGTTCCCGGAAATACAGGAATAAATACATGGGGTTTTGCCGTCCTGTGCTTACAGATATGGACGCTTCCGCCTTTTTCCTTTACATCATAAAGCTGATCCGGCACAATTTCAGGTTCTGTTCCCACCTTTGTGGGGAACACATTCTCCAAAGTTCCCGTCCAGGCCTCCAGAGCCTCATCCATGGCGATCGCTATGCTTCCGTACTCCAGTGTACCCTTGTCTGTAACCTCTCCTATCAAAGTATAGGTTATAGCCAGGTTCCCTACCTGTCCGTCAGGAACCTCACAGACAATGCTTCCGAACTCAGCCCCAAAGAAATCCCTTGGGTCAACATTGTGCTCAACCTTTACGCCCAGCTTATTGCCAAAGGCCATTTTGCTGACCGCTTCCGCCATGCCGTGCCTTTCCACGGCATAAGCAGAAATAATCCTGCCTGCCTTAATATCCTCCAGCAGCTTCCCGTAACCTTCCATCAGCTGTCCGTATTTGGGCAGGTCATATTCATTTCTTTCGGCCCTGAACACTACAATCTTATTTCCCGCCTTTTTAAATTCCGGGGTAATCACATGTCTGCTGCTTGCCACGTCCACAGCAAACGAAACAAGAGTAGGCACAACATCCATATCGTTAAATGTTCCTGACATGCTGTCCTTGCCGCCGATAGAGGGGAGCCCCAATCCCAGCTGGGCATCATAAGCCCCCAGCAGTGCTGCAAAAGGCTGGCTCCATCTGGATGGCTCCTCTGTCATCCTCCTAAAGTATTCCTGGAACGTAAACCGTATTTTCCGGTAATCGCCGCCTGAAGCCACAATCTTTGCCACGGAAGAAACCACCGCATAAATGGCGCCGTGATAAGGACTCCAGCTGGACAAATACGGATCAAATCCATAACTCATCATGGTAACCGTGTCGGTTTTTCCTTTCAGAACCGGCAGTTTGGCCACCATGGCCTGTGTCTCTGTCAGCTGATATTTTCCGCCGTAGGGCATAAGAACCGAACCTGCACCAATAGAGCCGTCAAACATTTCCACAAGCCCTTTCTGGGAGCAGACATTTAAAGAGGCAAGCATTTCCAGCCATTTTCCTCTTACATCCGGAATATCTGCCCTGTCTGCAAAAGGATTGCCCTCTTTCCCCGGAACCTCCAGCACAACCGATGCCTCCTGATGGGCCCCGTTGGTGTCAAGAAACGCCCGGCTGATATCCACAATCGTCTTTCCTCTCCAGTTCATAACCAGGCGTGGTTCTTTTGTGACGACAGCAACTGCAACAGCTTCCAGATTCTCTTCCGCCGCATAGCCTAAAAACGTATCAACATCCTTCTCCTGAACCACAACTGCCATGCGCTCCTGTGACTCGGAAATTGCGATCTCTGTTCCGTCAAGGCCTGCATACTTTTTCGGCACCTTATCCAGATCAATGCACAGCCCTGCCGCCAGTTCGCCGATAGCCACCGACACCCCGCCTGCTCCGAAGTCATTGCACTTGCGGATCATGCTGCTGACCTCCGGCCGACGGAACAGTCTCTGGATTTTTCTCTCTGTAGGCGCATTTCCTTTCTGCACCTCTGCCCCACAGGTTTCAATGGAACTTTCCGTGTGGACTTTAGAAGAGCCAGTAGCTCCGCCGCAGCCGTCACGCCCTGTGCGCCCTCCCAGAAGAATAATGATGTTCCCAGGGTCTGAAGTCTCGCGGATCACGCCTTTTCTGGGAGCCGCACCCATAACTGCACCGATCTCCATACGTTTTGCCACATAGTCCGGGTGATAGATCTCTTTCACATATCCTGTTGCCAAGCCGATTTGGTTTCCATAGGAGCTGTACCCTGAAGCCGCCCCTGTTACCAGTTTTCTCTGAGGCAGTTTCCCGTGAAGCGTCTCCTTTAGGGGTTTTCTCGGATCTGCCGCACCGGTTATGCGCATGGCCTGGTACACATAGGTTCTGCCTGACAATGGGTCCCTGATAGCGCCTCCAAGGCAGGTAGCAGCACCGCCGAAAGGCTCAATCTCTGTAGGGTGGTTATGAGTCTCATTTTTAAAGTTCACCAGCCACTCCTCTGTAATTCCGTCTATCTCCACAGGAACCACAATGCTGCAGGCATTGATTTCATCCGATTCCTCCAGATCTTCCAGCTTTCCCTCTTTTCGCAGCTTCTTCATGGCAAGAAGAGCCAGATCCATCAGGCAGACAAACTTATCCTCTCTCCCCTTGTACAGTTCCTCTCTGTCAGCCAGATACCGCTGATACGTTGACTCAATAGGCGCATTGTAAGCCCCTTCTGTAAAGGTTACATCCTTCAGCTCAGTCTGAAACGTAGTATGGCGGCAGTGGTCAGACCAGTAAGTATCCAGAACCCGGATCTCTGTCATGGTCGGGTCTCTTTGCTCCTCCCCTGCAAAGTAATTCTGAATATGCATAAAATCCTTAAATGTCATGGCAAGGTTCAGGGATTCATACAATTCATTCAATGCATCTTCCTTGAAACTGCAGAATCCGTCAAATGTCTTTACATCATCCGGAACTTCAAACACCGTTACCAGGGTATCCGGCTTTTCACTGCCAGCCTCTCTGGAATCCACAGGGTTAATACAGAACGTTTTAATCGCTTTCTCCTGTTCCTTTGTTATGGTTCCGGAAATCACATAGGTAGTTGCCGTCTTAATAATCGGCTCCTCATCCTCTTTCAAAAGCTTTACACACTGCTGTGCAGAATCAGCCCTCTGGTCAAACTGTCCAGGAAGGTATTCCACAGAAAAAACCAGATCCGAGTCCTCTCTGGGAAAATCCTCTTCATACAAATAGTCCACAGGCGGCTCCGAAAAAATGGTCCCCAAGGCAGCGTCATAAGTCTCCCCGGACAGATTCTCAATATCATAACGAATCAAGACACGGACACTTGTTACGGTTCCTATGTCCAGAT
>CATLBO010000217.1 GCA_949879025.1 uncultured Hungatella sp.
GCGTTTTTGAGAATAATCTCCCGGCTTATTATTGTTATAAAGCAGTCGGTTTTAGCGATACAGTTCTTGATACGACAGAAACATATTGTGTTCTGGGTGAAGAATGGAAGTGCAAAGAATTGATTATCGAAAACAGATAAATTTCTGTTTGTCAGGAAGTCACATATAAAATTGAGGGCGTACCCCTTCCCTGCTTCCGGGACAGCGTGGGCAGGCAGGAAGATATGCCGGAGGGATTTGTGCTGTATTACACAAATCAATGCCCTTTTACGGCAAAGTATGTACCGATACTGGAGGAGATGGCAAAGGCCAGGAATGCAGTGTTCCGGTCCGTACATATTCAGACCAGGGAGGATGCGCAGAATGCCCCTTCGCCCTTTACCACCTTTTCCCTTTTCTATGACAGGCAGCTCGTGACCCATGAAATCCTGTCGGAGAAGAAATTTGATAAAATCTTAGCAGATAAAGGAGTGTGAAAAATGATTCAATTAGTCAGACCAACAGAAGCGATGAAAGAACAGGCCATAGAGTTCAGACAGGAATTTTTTGAACATGGGGAATTTGTCATCAACGGAAGTGAATTATTTGATAAAACGGATGACTACACAGAATGGTGCAGAACCATAGACGCAAACACGAAAGAGGAAACGGTGAATCCGAATTGGGTCATGACGGACACATTCTTTGCTGTCGATGAGGATAGAATTGTGGGAATCATTGATTTCAGACATACGCTGAACGACTTCCTGAAGGATCTCGGCCATTGCGGTTACAGCGTCCGTCCGTCAGAAAGAAGAAAAGGCTTTGCTACGGAAATGCTGCGGCAGTTATTGGAAGTTGCCCAAAAGACTGGGATGAACGAACTGTATCTTTCTGTGGAGAGGAAGAATAAACCTTCGGTTAAAACAATCATCCGGAATGGAGGCGTCTATGAGCGCAGCTTTGAAATTGATGGAGAACAGGCGGATATTTACAGAATCGCCCTGTCGGAATAGCCATACTGGTACAAGGGATACGGCAGAGCTGCAAGCTGCCTGGGGGAAAGAATGATAGGATTAAAAAGAGGAAGCGTAAAGCTTATATCCCATCAGGAGGAATGGGATAAAAATGCTGAAAATGTAATTTTGGAATTGAAGCAGCTTTTCGGAAATGCCGCTGTTGACATCCAGCATGTGGGAAGCACTGCGATTCATTCCATTTATGCAAAACCAATTATTGACATTGTGATTGGCCTCCGTGATTTGAATGATATTTCACCTTATATGCAACTGTTGGAAGAACACGGTTTTATTTTTCGCGGGGAAGATGTTGCCGGGCAAATGCTGTTTGTAATGGGTGATTTTGAAAAAGATACGCGCACACATCATATCCATGCAGTCAAATGGAATGGGACAGAATGGAAAAACTATATCAATTTTCGGGATTATCTGAATTGCCATCCTGATAAAGCAATGATATACGATGCCTGTAAGAAAAAACTGGCGTTACAATTTCCAGATGACCGAAAAAGCTATACAGAGGGCAAGCAGGAATGCATAGAATGCCTGCTGAAAGAAGCATATATATGGAGACAGCGGCAGGATACATAGAGAACACAAAGAGACGATGAAGGAGGTAAAAAACAATGCGTCATATTTATATTCGGGGAAGTCTGGGATTGATCTGGCTGGTTGCAGCCATTGTATGCGGGGTATCAGGTAACTTCCCGATGATGGGGCTTTATCTAGTATTGGCAGGTGTATTCCTGTACTCCGCCTATGCGACATGGAAAAAAGAGAAGGACGACAAAGGGGGAAGGTAAGATGGGAGAAACGCTCCTGACTGTGGGGAACCTGAGTGCGTGGTACAGTAAAGAAAAAATGATACTTTCGGATTTTTCTTTTGCGTTGACGGAGCATGAAGTGGCAGGTCTGATTGGGCTGAACGGAGCCGGGAAAACCACATTTCTGAAGGTACTTTCCGGACTGCTCCCTACCTTCCGTTCAGAGGGTATCTGCTTTTGCGGCTCCCCTGTGGACTTCCGGGATCGGGATTTTAAGCCCTGCCGCTATACGGTGTTTGCCGAGGACAATTCCTTTTCGTATTTTACTTTCCGGGAATACCAGGCCTATGTATTCGCCGCCTATGGGAAAGAGGTGCCGGATGTGTCGGAACTGATACAGGGCTTCCATTTTGAAGGGTATACAGATACCCTGTTAAGAGAGCTGTCAACCGGAAACCGGAAAAAGGCATTCCTGATCACGGCTTTTGCCCTGAAACCCAGATTGCTTCTCCTGGACGAGCCGGTCAATGGCCTGGATTTCCAGAGCACGGAATATCTGTATCAGCTGATTTCTGGGTATAAGGAGCATGGAACTGTGCTGTTTTCCACCCACGTTCTGGAGAGCATCACGCTGACCTCTGACCGGGTATTTGTCCTGGAGGACGGTAAGATCCGGCAGACCTTTGAAGGCGGGCAGATCAATGCCGCGGATATCCGGGAGGCGCTGCATGATGAAAATGACAGGTAAAGCCTTTGCCAAAAAACTGTTTGGGGCAGGATACGAACGGCTGCCCCGGACGATCTTGCTTGATGTGATCGTATTTTGGGGGCTGTATATCGCAGGCTTTCAGGTGCAGATTGCAGCATCTGTGCGGATCCTGATGATAAGCGCCTTTACAGCCGGCGTAATGTGGCAGTCCCTTTCTTCCAAAGATAACGCTGTGGAACTGAAACATATGCTGATGCTGCCGCATCAGCCCCAAAAGTTTGTCTTCCCCTATGTGGCGGCGTTGGGATGCTATACGGTTCTTACAAAGACAGGGCTGCTTCTGGCGGTTCTGTTGGCCGTTTCTGCATGGAAACCCATAGAGATGATAGGAATGGTCATCAGTATGCTTCATGCGGTCCTTATGGCCGCCGCAGCCTATTCCCAGAGAAAATACTGGTATGTGGGCGGGCTCTGGGCTGCTGCCATAGTATTCGTAATTATATTTTGCGGAAGTAAGACATGGTTTGGACTGTTGCTGCTTGCGAATAGTTTCATTGCTATTCTGATTTTATGGAAGGCAGACGGATATGCTTTTTATCAGGGGGAGAGTGAGAAACACCATGCTC
>CATLBO010000218.1 GCA_949879025.1 uncultured Hungatella sp.
TGGAATATGGCCTGGATGTGTTCGGGGGTAAATGGAATTCCCGGATCATCTGTGTGCTGGCGGCAAAAAAGACATTGCGGTACAGTGAACTGCGCAGTGAGCTTACCAATATTACGGATGCGGTTCTCGGCGCTTCGTTAAAGGTGCTGATGAAAAACGGTATGATAAACCGGCAGTCCTATGATGAAATTCCTCCCAGGGTGGAATATTCCCTTACGGAGAAGGGGCTGTCTGTCGTCCCCATTTTGCAGAGCATCTGCCAGTGGTCGGGCGCTTATCATAAAGAGGATAGGGAACATGCCATGCAGCATTGCCAGAAGTGTGATTATAACGGCGGCGGGAGATAACGGCGGGGAGGTGTGTGGAAAATGAGCCGGTTAGAAAAAATACGGACACGGAACAGCCTGCTTTTGGAAGAAGTGCCGGAGTACAGGCAGCAGGCGGCGCAGTTTGCGGAAGATATGGAGAGCCAGAGACGGCTGCGCAGAAGTCTGATCCGCTTTGAGCCGGGGATACTGCTCCCGTGTATTGCCCTTGGTTTTTCCCCCTGTCTGATGCAGATCACGGAAAACCTTGTGGCTGTCTGTTTCAATGTCTCACTCTTGAAGTATGCAGGGAATACAGCGGTGGGGGCAGTCACAATTTTATGTACGATCATGAATTTTACCATGCTCCTTCTGACGGGCATGACACAGGGAGCGCAGCCTATCTTAAGCTATAATGCGGGGGCAGGCAACGCAGGGCGGGTGAAGGAGACTTTCCGCATGGTCCTGTTTTCCTGTACGGTCGGTTCGGTTCTGATATGGGCGTTTTGTATGTTTGGGAATGAGCTGCTGGCGGGTATTTTTACGAATGATGCCGGGCTGCTGGCGTATACGGCCTGGGCTCTGCGGATTTTTATGTCTATGTCTGCAATTTTTGGGATACAGGTAGCCTGCCAGTACAGCATGGTAGCATTGGGAAATGCGCCGGTGGCGATTTTTCTTTCTATTTATAGAAAAATCCTTCTGCTGATCCCTCTGATCTTCCTTATGCCCAAAATAATGGAAAATAAAGCTGCAGGAATTTTCATGGCAGAGCCAATAGCGGATACGGCTGCAGTGTGTACTACGTCGATATGCTTTTATTTCAGTTTCCGTAAGTTACTAAGATCTATGGAAGATGAGGCGGTGGAATTCAGGTAGGCCGGGGAAAGAAAGGGGATAAAAAAAATGAGTTGCTCATCAATTTCATAGTATATTGAAATCTGGAGTCTTCAATGGTATTGTGTTATCGTTATATGTCGGAAATGGAGGTGGGTATATGGCAAGGCCAGTCCGGCGCAGGAGGATCTGTTTTGAACCCAAATATGACAGTTTTGCCCCATGTGGTGCAAAAGGCAGGGAGCAGGTTCTGCTGACAGTGGATGAATTTGAGGCGGTCCGTCTGATCGACCATGAAAAGAAGACTCATGAGCAGTGTGCCAGGCAGATGGGGATTTCCCGCACTACGGTCACGGAAATGTATGAAAGAGCCAGGACGAAGATCGCGGACTGCCTTGTGGGTGGAAAGACGCTTTGTATTTCCGGCGGGAATTATGCGCTCTGTGACGGCTCTGCATGGAGGTGCTGCGGCAAAAAATGTGACAGGGCCAGAGCTGCGGCTGAAATTGAAGGTGAAAGAAAGGAAGATGGGATCATGAAGATTGCAGTTACTTATGAAAATGGAAATGTATTCCCGCATTTTGGGCATACAGAGCAGTTTAAGGTTTATGAGATTGAAGATGGGAAAGTTGCCGGGGCGCAGGTAGTGGATACAAACGGGAGCGGCCATGGCGCCCTTGCGGGGATGCTGTCTGCGCTGAATGTGGACACGCTGATCTGCGGCGGGATCGGGGCAGGCGCGCAGACTGCCCTGGCAGAAGCAGGCATCCGCCTTTATGGAGGCGTATCTGGCAGTGCGGATGAGGCTGTGGATAAACTGCTTGCAGGAAACCTGACGTTTGACCCGGATGTCCATTGTGACCATCATGAATACGGGCATCACGGAGAAGGACATCGGCATGGAAATGGGCATGGCTGTGGGGAAGTTAAGCATGGCTGTGCAGGAAATGGGGGCGGATGTCAGTGAGCAGGTATGAATTTACTAAGAAACTGGAAACAGGAAATGCGATTATAGACAAGGAACACAGGGAGTTGTTTCAGGCAGTGAACAAACTCCTGGAAGCCTGCAGTGAGGGTAAAGGAAGGGCTTCCATGGATGAAACAATAAATTTCCTGAACAATTATGTGAACCAGCATTTTTCACATGAGGAGCAGCTTCAGAAACAGAGCGGTTATCCTGAGATAGCGGCACATAAGACATTCCATGAAAAATACAAAAAGACGCTGAAAGAAATTACATTCCGGATATCCGTGTCCGGGCCAACGATATCAGAACTTGGAAAGTTGAACGGGCATATCAGTGTTTTGATTTCCCATATCAGTACAGAGGATAAGCGGCTGGGTACATTTTTAAATCAGGCATAGACAGGGAGGTGCGTTCAATGCGTGAAAGTGAAAACTGTTCCCATAACTGCCGGGAATGTGGGAGCGACTGTGCGGAAAGAAGAGAGCCACAGAGCTTTTTGGAGGAACCAAATGCTGGAACCCATGTGAAAAAGGTAATCGGCATTGTCAGCGGGAAAGGCGGTGTGGGAAAGTCCCTGGTGACTTCCCTGCTGGCATCTGCCATGCAGAAAAAGGGATATCGGTGCGCTATTTTGGACGCTGATATTACGGGACCGTCAATTCCCCGTATGTTCGGCATCCGGAAGAAAGCGGTAAGCAATGAAACAGGGATACTTCCGGCAGAGACTAAAGACGGAATGAAGATTATGTCTGTCAATCTGCTTCTGGAGCATGACACGGACCCAGTAGTATGGCGGGGACCGCTAATTGCAGGTACGGTTAAGCAGTTCTGGACGGATGTCTGCTGGGGGGATGTTGACTATATGTTTGTGGATATGCCACCGGGGACCGGGGATGTCCCG
>CATLBO010000219.1 GCA_949879025.1 uncultured Hungatella sp.
TGCAGTGTGACTTGAATGAAACATTGCGGAACGATGCGTTAATTTAGCGGATAAAGTTTCGGAAAGGTTTGATTATGAAACAGACAGAGTGGGTATTGTGTCCTGTTTGCGGCAGCAAAACCCGCAACAAAATCAGAGAGGATACAGTTCTGATGAACTTTCCCCTCTATTGTCCAAAATGCAAACAGGAAAGTTTCATGTCTTTGCAGAAAACTATCACAGGAGGATTTAATATCGTTTTTGTCGGGCAGTAGAGAATATCCCTGCCCTCAAAATGGAAATAGAATATCATGTTGTAGGAACTAAACTTAAAAAATATGCTGTGTTTTGGTGGACTGTTTGGGATTGGCAGAGAATATGTCGAATAAAAAAATACCGCAATCCCCTTAAGGACTACGGTATGTAAAAGAAACATATGCTGTTTTGTGATAGGCGGCATGATACCTGTCCCTGCTCTTGCTATGTTCATGGAATCCCCTTTCCGGGGATGCATAGATGTACAGTCCTGCCTTCCCCTGACAGCTTGTCAATAGGGGAAAATTATAGAATATGCAAGGGTAGAGCCAGTGTAGCCAAAGAGTAGAAACGGTGTAGAATTTCGCAAGTTACGACATCAAAAGTCGAAATGGAACCTATTGAATAATACTTGAAAGATATTTTATAAAAGCAGGCAAAAAAATAACGGCAGCCTTTTTCCCAAGCTACCGCTATGTAACTGCTCTTTTCTCTGAGTCCACTTCCAGACAATATCCAACTTCCCGTACACACCGTATAGAAAATGGCGCCTCCGGTTCCGCCGCATACAGCTTTCCGCGCAAATTCCGAATATGGCACTTTATAGCATTATTAACACTGCCAAATGCTTCCTCTCCCCAAACACTCCTGTATATCTGTTCATAAGTAAGGACATGGCCTTCATTCAAAACAAGTAAGGAAAGAAGCGCGTATTCCTTTACTGTCAGTTTAATTTCCTGATCCCCGCAAAATACTTTCCAATGGACTGAATCAATCTGTAAGCCAGGAAGCGACAGCACCAGTTTCGAGTCCTGCCATAAAAGCTTAAGTTCTGAACAACATTTGGCGATATTCGTTATCTCTTGAAAGAAGCCGGTATTTTTACTCTCAAGTCCAATGACTAATATGCCCGATGCCATCACCTCCTTCTGCCTTTCATAGACTATTTATTCTTCTGAGAACTCCCCTTTGCCCACAAAGCAGACTGGACACTCAAAATCATCCGGTACATCTTCCCATTTTGTTCCTGGTGCAATGCCTCCCTCCGGATATCCTTTTTCCTCATCATACTCCCATCCGCATACATCACATACATATTTCATCGTTCTTTCCCTTTCATACTTTATTGTCAAAATTACATCTCTGCATTGCAACGCCGTCCGCCATCACATGGAAACCATATTGCTTATAAAAATCCGCATTCTTTCTTCCGGCATCCCCTCTATGTATAAATAATCTTTATATTTCTCGATTATCATCTGAAGCATTTTTCCGGCAATTCCCTGATGCTGACATCAGGACGGACTAAAACATAATGCAAAAAGGCAACCAGTTCGCCATCATCTATCACCCTTGCAAGACCAACCAGCTTATTCTGATCCCAAACCGTAATAACTGTGGGAGGGAATGCAGCAGCGCCTTATGCAGGCGGCTTGGATATTGCCCCGATACCCATCCTACAAACAAGAATAAATCCTGAACCTGCTACTCAGTGAAGTTCTTTTGCTCAGTAAATATCAACTTCATATTTTTTTACCCAATCACGCTTTCCAAAGACTGTGCAGATTACAATATGCATAAACCGCCTCCACCTCATCACCCTCGCAAAGAGCAAAACATACCTCCGGTTTATCTCCCGGATGCAGCGCTTTCCTCTGATTTCCCTGTTTCGTCTGCAGGGACACCCACTCAATATAATGCTCCGGCAGCATAGGATGCTCTGCAGCCCCCACACGGACTTTTACAAGATTTCCCTCTGCCTGGTACATGGGAACATGCTTCTCCACAGCCGCATCCACAGTACCTGGAACAATCTCCTTCATCTTCTGCCCGCAGCACATTACCGGAACCCCGGCATTCTTAACCATCGCAACAATATTCCCACAATGCTCGCAAATATAAAATTTCTGTTCCATCCTATAATTCCTCTCTTTCTTTAATGTGTATAGTCTAAAATGCTAACCTGCTCTCCAAGGTCTTCCTGTATCAGTTCCTTCATCTTTTTGGCAAACGGACAGGGATACCCAATAGGGGTTCCTTTCTGGATACATGAAGCAAAAGCAAGGGTATCGGCACCTCTCTTTACAAGTTCTCTCGCCCGCAGGATGGCCTTTTTACCAGGGCAGCCGCCGCAGTTGATAAAACCAATAACCTCTATTCCCTCCCCGATACCGGAAAACGTTCCTGTCTTTTCCCGAACAGCCTTAAAATCAGCAGTTCCCGGACAATAATCTTCCGTCTGCATACACCGGATAATACCTACCTTCACTTTTTACCACCCCCTGCTTCTATCCCTTCCGCCAGTCCTGACAGCCATCCTGCTTCAAAATCGGCAATACTGCCGCTGTCACAGACAGACGCTAATCTGGGCTCAACAGGAATCTGCGCCGTCATGCCAATTTCATATTCTGCGTCAGACTGTTTTACATGGCTCTCCCCAAATATAAAATGCTTCTCATGGCAGGACGGGCATTCAAAATACGCCATATTCTCCACAATGCCGATCACTGCGATGTGTAACATCTCCGCCATTTTCACAGCCTTTCCAACGATCATTCCGACCAGCTCCTGCGGAGAAGTCACCACAACAATCCCATCCACCGGGAGAGATTGGAACACCGTCAGCGGGACATCCCCGGTCCCCGGTGGCATATCCACAAACATATAGTCAACATCCCCCCAGCAGACATCCGTCCAGAACTGCTTAACCGTACCTGCAATTAGCGGTCCCCGCCATACTACTGGGTCCGTG
>CATLBO010000220.1 GCA_949879025.1 uncultured Hungatella sp.
GGCAGCGATAAAGCCATTTGCTGCTTATCTTATAAAAATTTTATGCTTTTTCGTCTGCTGTACCGTAAGCCCGCCATTCAATGGCAATGCCTGTTGTATATATAGGTTTTAAGACTATATTTGCTATGGTATACGCCCAATCTCAACTGAACCTCAACAAAATTTTATTTTTGCAAAAATATGTGTCCGTTGAGGTTCAGTTGAGAAAAGCGGGATAGGATGTTTCGGAAAAGGGAGGAAAAGCAGATGCTTCATTATGCGCTCTTTGCGGCAATCGTACTCGCTGTCTTGTGTTACATGGACTGGCAGGTAAGGAGGGTTTTCTCTTTCTATGGAGTAGGAAGAAAGAAATGGTACGTCACCTGCCTTCGGGCTGTCCTCTTTTCGGGCTTTGCATTGTTAATTGCGCTGTGGCCGCCCGGAATTGTAATTATTCTCCATTTTTTAGGCGTCTTTATCGTGACGAATTTAATGGAAGTGATAATAAAGCAGATTGGCAGGCACAGACAGGATGAAAAAGGGGGTAGGCTTTGGGAATTTCTGTGCCACGGCGGAATCCTGCAGGTATTGGCAGTGTTTCTAATGCTGGGATATGGATATTACAATGTCGGACACATAGACAGAACGGAATACATCATAGAGACGGATAAAATATCTGCCGATTACAGGATTGTTTTTATCAGCGATACCCATTATGGAACGGTACAGAATCCGGCTGTATTGCAGGAACTGATGGCAGAAATCGGGGCTTTGGAGCCGGACTTTATTGTGCTTGGCGGAGATATTGTGGAGGGCGGCACTTCAAAGGAGTCAATGGAAGAAGTCTTTTGCATGATGGGAAAGCTGGACAGCCGTTATGGGATTTACTATGTGTATGGAAACCATGACAGGCAGGAGGACAGGGAACACCGCAGCTTCACAGATCAGGAACTGGAGCAGGCCATTACAGATAATGGAATCATTATCTTAAAGGATGAATATGCGGAGATTGGGGGCGACCTGATTTTGGCAGGCAGGGATGATGTGGGATATTATGAGAAGCGGGAACGTCTGTCCGCAGAGGAAATTCTGGAAGGGGCAGATCAGGAACGCTATATCATCGTGCTGGATCATCAGCCGGTGGAAAACGCTGCGAATGGGGATGCGGGGGCAGACCTGCAGCTATCCGGGCATACCCATGCAGGGCAGGCTTTTCCGGCCGGACTGTTTATGCGTGTAATGGGAATGCCCTGTTATGGGGAATATCAGGAGAACGGCTGTAAGCTGATTGTTTCTTCCGGGGCGTCTGTGGGTGTATTTCCGATACGGACAGAGAAACATTGTGAATATGTGGTGATTGAATTGAAGCAAAGTCATGGATCAAATTGAGGTTGAGTTGAGATTCATGGTACATGGTAATGAGAAAAATAAACGAGGAGGTCCTATATGGAAAATTCATCAGCAAAAAAGGAAAAGAAAAAAATGAGCAGACGTAAAAAAGTTGTGATAGCTGTCATAGCGGTAATAGTGGCAGCGGCCATAGTTGGCGGAGGTATTTTTTACTATACCTTTTTCCCGAATCCACTTGCAAAGAAAATTCCCGTCAGCGACATATCCGCAGGAACCATGTCTGTGACAGGTGAGAGCAATGTGCTTGTGGCATATTTCTCTTTGACAAATAACCGGGTGTATACGGCGGATGAAATGGATGCGGTGTCCTCGGCAAGCCTCAAAATAGAAGATGGAACCGGATACGGCCATGCGGAGCTTTTGGCACTTGCAGCACAGGAAGTAACCGGAGGTGATATTTTTCCTATTAAGGTAGATGACCTTTACCCGGAAACTTACGGCGGAGCGTTTGACCGGCACCATAGCGAGATGGGTACATCAATCCGGCCAGAACTGACAGAACATCTTGAAAGCATAGAAAATTACGATACGGTGATTATTATTTACCCGAACTGGCTAAGCAGTATGCCGGTGCCCGTTCTGTCATTTTTGGAGGAATATGATTTTTCGGGAAAGACGATCATACCGATTGCCACCAGTCAGGCATTGGGTTTGGGTTCCGGCCCGGAGCAGATTGCCGCAGCCTGCCCGGATGCAGTGGTGGCGGATGGACTTTCCGCAAGGAGTGAGGACGGCGTAAAAGAATTCCTGACAAAAGCTGGTCTGGCAAAGTAAAGGAGGCTTCATGCGTATCAAAAAGGTTTGCAAGTTATGTATAGATATAGGGATGCTGGTTATTACGTTTCTGCTTATGGCTTCGGAGAGAACGGGGATTGTCCTGCATATGTTCCTGGGGGCGGCTTTGTTCGTCTTAGTTGTTGCTCACAATATTTTAAATCTGGCATGGTGGGCAGGCATTGGCAAGGGAACATATAGCCGGACAAGGTGGATGCGTACTATATGGAATGTGTTGCTGCTCATTGACTTTTTACTGGTGATGATAAGCGGGATTCTGTATGCGGTCGATCTGCATAGGATAACGGCGCTCTTATTTTTGATTCTGACTGTGATACATATAAGAGTGCATTGGAAAAAGGCTTCGGCAAAACAGCAGAAATAACAGATATTGAATAGGAGGCTTATTAAAATGGTATTGATAATTGTCTGCATTATCGCAGGACTTGGAGCAGGTATTGGAACAGGGCTTGCCGGTTTATCCGCAGCGGTGGTTATTACGCCCATGCTGATTACTTTCTGCGGATTTACGGCATATGAAGCGGTAGGAATTGCACTGGCTTCTGATGTGCTGGCTTCGGCAGCCACGGCATACACCTATGGGAAAAATAAAAATCTTGATATTAAAAACGGGCTTATAATGATGGCCTCTGTACTTGTATTTACGATTTTGGGGAGCTGGCTGTCCTCGCTCCTTCCCAATGCGGTCTTAGGAGGCAGTTCTTATATTATGACCTTTATTAT
>CATLBO010000221.1 GCA_949879025.1 uncultured Hungatella sp.
AGTGCAGAAAGCCAACATCAAAGAAAAATCTAACTAAACGGAGGAATAAAACCATGTGTAAAGTGATAGCAATAGCAAACCAAAAGGGCGGAGTGGGCAAGACCACCACAACAAGCAGCTTAGGGATTGGGCTGGCAAAACAAGGAGAGAAAGTATTAGTGATTGATGCGGATCCATTATGCCGAATTCGGCATAATGCATCTTATACCGAAAAAATAGTTATTCCGAAGTTTCTAAGCTTTCATAGAAAATACAGTGATTTTATGAAAAACATCGGAATAACTAAATATTTAGGTTATCTCAAGCCGGCCAGCTTACGAAATGTTTCCTCGTCTGTTTCGTCCCAGATTGGTTTTTCTTCAGGCACGGCTATATCTGCAGTTGCCTTATTGATTGCTTCCCGTTTCATTTCGGTGTCGGCATATGCATAAATGCGTGTAGTTTCCTCTGAGCAGTGCCCCAAAAATTCGCTCAGTATGCTCAATGGCATCCCGCTCCGATACAGATGGATCGCGCGTGTATGCCGGAGCTGGTGCGGGTGTACTTTATCCGGCAGATCCGGGCAGATAAGCTTTGCCGTTTTCCCGTATCTTTTCATAAACACCTCTACCGTGTCCTGCGACATCTGGTGGCGTATGCCGTGCGTGGTGATATAAAATAAAAATTCATCAGTATTCTTTTTGTAGTCAGGGTGAAACTTCTCCAGGTATTTCAAAAGGTGCCGGTAAGTAGCATCCATCATAGGCACTGACCTGGTTTTACTGCCTTTGCCGGTCAGATATAAATAGGGTGTTTTCTCATTAAAACAGATATCCTTTATGCGTATGTCAAGCATTTCCTGACATCTGGCTGCGGTATCGTACATCAGGATCATAAAAAACTGGTTGCGCATTTCAGAGATTTTTTTGGCATTCGGCTGCTTTAATAGTATTTCAAGTGCGGATTCGCTCAAAAACTCAACTGTTTTAGGCCTGCCTTTCTTTGCGGGGATTGATTTCATTTCCGCATAAAGTGAGAACTGGGAAAAATCTTTTGTCCCATTATATTTGGCGAACGACCGTAAAGCCATCAGCCTCTGGTTGCAGGTGGAGGCGCTGTTGTTCCGCTCCCTGGACAGCCATTCCATGAATTCAGAAACAGATTCACCACTGAAACAGTCCATTGTTATTTTTGTCATGCCTATACCTTTTCTGCTGTTTAGGAAATCAAAAAATAGATTGAAAGCATATTTATAGGATGTAACCGTGTTCTCACTGTAACATTTTTGCTTCGGCAGGTATATCTGAAAGAAATCACGGAGCCTTTTTGTCAATTCAACGGTTTCCTTATTCATGAGGCACCTCCGGGATAAGTGATGCATACAGGTTCATATCCATGCCGGACATTTCAGAAAAGAATTCAGGTACAAGGTGGATATAGTATGCCGTGTGCGAAATACAGGAATGCCCCATGTATGCGCTCAGGTACGGGAGCATGCTCCTTAGGTCTGCGCCCTGCTTCATCCATTTGTATATACGGTATGTGGCAAATGTGTGCCGGAAGTCATAAGGCCTTGGGCTGTTGCCGGCCACAAGCTCGAAATGGCAGTTTCCCCAGCATTCGTGGAACGATTTCCGTACCCAGCTTGCCGTGTAGGCAGCGCCGCCAAACCGCTGGCAGGGGAACAGGTACTCGCTTTGGGGGAATTCGTTTTTCAAAAAAGGGTAGTATTTTTCCAAAATCCCGACCAGTTCTTCCGGAATGACGACCATCCTGTCCCTGTGCCCTTTGGATTCTGGTATGATCAGGTTTTTTGCCCGGAGGCTGAGGTTTTCAAGTTTTATCAGTCTGGCTTCCTGGGGACGGAGGCCGCAGCAGAACAGAAGCCTGAAATACACGGGAATCTGTAGATGCCTGATCCGGGAGCGTGGGTTTACAGGATATGAGTCTGCCTCATGGAAAAAAGCTTTCAGTTCTTCTTCTGTAAAAATATGCGGCTGGTATGGCGGGTCTGTTTTCGGTGATAATTCCGGCGGAATTACATAAGCAGTTTTACCCACGCGGTTCATATATTTTGCAAGCTCACGCACCGGCCCAAGCCGGTTCTGGAAGCTCACGGATTTTTCTGTCGGTTTTATGACAGCCCATGCGTTCCCAATTTCTGCGGACAAAGTAGGTTCGGCAGGGAAGTTATCCGTACAGAATTTATCAAAGCAGCGGAGGATTCGTCCGCTTTCTATATAAGGAAAACCAAGTGTATGTTTTTCCTGGATGAAATCGGAAATATATTGGCCAAAAGCACAGTGAAAGGTTGGATTCATCTCAGTTCCTCCCTTCCCAGCGGAATGGACTCCAACGTCAGGGGACATTCTTTCAAGCCGGACAATTCAACGCTGATATATGGCTTTGTGGAATCGGGGCTGCTGTGTCCGAGAACTTCTTTGATGGTATCAATGGAGACATCCGATGCCAGCATCCGGCTTGCCAGTGTCCTTCTCATGGTATGGAAGCCCTTCCGCTCGTCCGCCTGCCATGCGATGCCTGCTTTTGCTGCATTGTGTTTGATAATTGAATGGGCAGACCATGTTTTCAGGGGGTCATATGGAGGCCTGCTGCGGAGGAAAATGATATCCGTTGTGGTGTTTTCCGGCCTGGCTTCCAGAATGTATTCGGCAACGGCGTTGAGGACTGCGACAGGGACAGGAAGCATGACTGGTTTGGAAGTTTTGCTCTGGATCAGGCGTATCTCCCTTAACCGCCAGTCAATGTCCGAAAACCTCAGTGTGAGGACATCCACGCCCCGGAGGCCGGTATAAGCCGCAAGCATTATAATTGCGTAATCTCTTTTTCCTAATGCTGTGCTTTTATCCGGAGCGTTCAGGATGGCCGTTACTTCGTCCTTATCAAAACCGGAATG
>CATLBO010000222.1 GCA_949879025.1 uncultured Hungatella sp.
CAAGAAGGGATATTTTAACTACAAAAGGAAGAGTTACTCATAAACAGGCTCTTGAAAAGGCGCATGGAGAATACGACAAATATCGGAAAAAGCAGGAGGATATCCTTTCTCCGGTGGAATGCCATTTCCTTGAAAGCATAAAGGAATTACAGGAATTGGAAGATAAAAAATAATTTTTTGTCGTGGGCTTGACATACGGGTGCCTCAGTGCGTGGATTTTGATGCGGTGTACGCCAGCAAGTTCTGCAAGTTTTTCCAACGCCCGTGGAAGGGTATGCTTGCTGGTGGGAATGCCGTTGTAGCTTAACATATAGTCACAGTTTTTGAGTACCTTTTTCTGGACTTCCTGCCATGCCTTCAGTTCCTTTATGGTATCCTTGTCAATGTAAATGGTGCGGACGCTCGCCTGAGTTTTCGGTTCAACAGGTTTGAAATCATCCATCGACTTATAATACATGGTCTTGGTTATGCTCAGAAGTCCCGTATCAAAATCAATATCCGACCACAGCAGCGCAGCAGCCTCACCGATCCGCATTCCGGTCATAAACAACACAGCACCCAGAAAGAGATAAAGAGGTAATGTTCATAATAATCACCCTTGTAGAGCAGGGAGATTACCTTCTGAAATTCCTCCAGCGTCCAGAAATCCACCTGTGTCTTTTGGGACTTGATGTTCCCTATCATCCTTGACGGATTCTTTTTGGCTATGCCCAGTACAATCGCCCGGTCAAAGGCAAGGGAGAGCAGTCCCTGCACCACATGGATATAGTTTGGGCTGAACTGCTTTGCCAGCTCTAACTGCCAGCTCTGGACATGGATGGGTTCGATTTCATCCGTCGCCATTTTGTAGAAGTACGCAAAATGCTTCTGAATGGTGGAACAGCGGTTCAGGTAAGTGCTTTCCTTTACCTGCGTTTTGTACCACGGAAGGTAGGTATCTTCAATACATGTCTGAAAAGAAACAGTCTTCTTCTTTTCATTCAGCTCTTTGGCAGATGACAGGATCAGCCTGGAATAGTCTTCCCTTGCTTCCTTTTTGGTAGCGAAGCCGCTGCGGTATTTCTGGATCTGCTTCCCCGTAATGGGATGATAGCCTAAATTTGCACGGAAGTAATAGGTTCCGTTGCCTGCTCTTTTAATTGGATCTTTTGCCATGATTTCACTCCTCACATAGATGCGCAAGAAGTACAATCAATTCTGTTTGTCGGGAATCGTAATCCCCAGTAATTCTTCCACAGCTTCTCTGGGAACTCTGTACAGTTTCCGTGACTGGTAGTATGTATGTCCCCTTGATACCATAAGCTTTTTTGTTTCCCCTTATGATGTCTGCTGCAAAAGATGGTCCATATCCCAGCGCTATTAAATCGCCTTTCGTTACTGTAACCATACGCCTCCTTTCTTAGCCAGGATATGAGAAAACACAATATCTGGCTATAAGTATAACATATCTGAAAATATTGATGATCAGCTTCTTGCAAAAATTAAAATAAATCTTTTGTCGTTGCACATACCTTCCCCCACCGTTTCCTGCGCCCTTCCCGGCCGTGTTGACTGGCTGCACTGTGTGCGATTTCATCCGGGCCAGGCATAATCCACGCAGGAACCCGGCCATCAGAACCCATATACATGTTGGCGTATGCTCTTTAGTTTTCAACGAATCATGAAGACGTATCACAGCTTATAATGAAAATAAGGAACTGGCTCCACTACTGTTCCAGCTTCCTGCCCTGCCTTATAATAGATTCAGGCAGGATTAAGTTTGATTGCACCTTGGAGGATCTGCACCCCGTTTTTCAACGTAAATGTTTTGCCCTTGAGCACAGCATATTGTTGCGCCTTTTTGGATAGCACGAGTAGCAAAGTCCGTATTACCTCGGGCAAATCTCCTGCCAATTCGATTGCAAAGGAGATGCTCTGTATGAAAGACCTTTTGGAAATTTCCTGTGGTCTGGATGTCCACAAAGAAAAAATTGTTGCCTGTATCCTTACCGGTTCTTTGGGTAAACCGACACATTCCGAAATCCGTGAGTTTACCACCCTAATCCCAGATATGATTGCTTTACGGGACTGGATCATTTCACAAAACTGCCATCATGTCGCTATGGAAAGCACGGGCATTTATTGGATGCCTGTTTATGAAATACTGGAAGATGCCTTTTCCGGAAACATTACTTTGCTTGTTGTAAATGCACGCCCTATGAAGAATGTCCCAGGCAAGAAAACAGATATGCGGGATTCCGAATGGATCTCCACCTTACTACGTGCCGGACTTTTGAATGGAAGCTTCATTCCTGAAAAAACAATACGGGAGTTCCGTGACTTAAACCGTTACCGCAAAAGCGTCATCCGTGACATCACATCTCAGAAAAACAGGGTTGAGAAATTCCTGCAAAGCTCCGGTTTCCGCTTATCTTCTTTTATTTCTGATATTTTTGGCGCTTCTGGCAGGAACATCATCCGGCACCTGATTGAGCATGGCCGAATTGACCGGACTGCTTTGGACTCCTGCTTAAAAACAAAGACAAGAAACCGTATAGATGAAATCCTCATGTCTGTAAACGGAACCCTGTCGGAGCACCAAAAGGCATTTCTTAAAATTCTTATGGGCCATTATGATTCTTTAAAAGAACACCTTGCCGAAATCGAGAAGAACCTTGAGGCGGATATGACCCCATTTGCTTTGCAGGTGGAACAGCTGAGCAGCATTTATGGAATAAGCACAACGGCTTCCTGCGCGATCATTGCTGAAATCGGCATTGATATGAAACCGTTCAAAACCGCGGAACATATCTGCTCATGGGCAGGTTTGTGTCCTGGAAATAATGAAAGTGCCGGGAAGCGAAAAAGCGCTT
>CATLBO010000223.1 GCA_949879025.1 uncultured Hungatella sp.
ATCCACTTAGCAGAAACTGTTAGGTGGATTTTTTGTCAAAGTGCGGATGAATCTCCATTCATCTTTAAGGAATATTTTACCAAATGCGTAGATTTATGAACAGGTACGGATTATTTCCTACTTACGAAAATTTGTAAAAATACTTTTTTGAAAATTTAACAAAAACGTTTTCCGGGATAGGGAGGAAAGCAAAAAAGAAGAACATGAAAAAAGAGCGGAAATTCGGGCTTAAAGAGTTTCCGAGACCGCTCACATAAGCAAATGGAGGCATTCTAGTGAGAGAATACATAAGAAATATTACCAAAACGAATGATTTGATTTTAAATGGAACTCTAGGAAATGATGAGATTAATAGATTTTCAAAGGCAGATTATAGATGGGCAGATAATAAGAGAAAGAGTTTTCAGACTCGAAAAATAAAGAAAGTCCAGCTAAGAAATGTCAATAGGTAAAATGAAAAATGTTAAAGAAATTTTTTTCAAGCAGTTGATGTAAAAAAGGGTAACTTTAATAAGCCCACTCACGTGGAAATGTTAAAAATTCATGAAAACCTGTTAAGCAGCGTTTGGTGCTTTGTCAGGATGAGCTGCCAGATACTGTTCACAGTGTTCTTCCGGCGTAATGAGTTCAAAAGGTTTATTATCCCGGAGCATAGCGAAAATGATGTTGCAGATTTTGTGCATAACAGCTCCGACAGCAACAATCTTTTTCTTGCTGGCGCATTTGCGGATGTAGTAATCATAAATGACCGGATTTACAGGCGATTTTGTTCTTTTATCCACTTTCAGGTTGTTTATGGCAATCATATGCAGGATACGCCTGGCAAGGCTGGAGCCCCGCTTGGACATGTGAACCCTGTTCCCATGGAACTTGCCGGACTCGTTTACACCGGGCTCCAGCCCCAAGTAAGCAGAGAGTTTTTTAGGCGAGGACAACAGGTCAAAGGAACCCATTTCCGCAAGCAGGACGACTGCACTCAGGAAACCGATGCCTGGCAGGGTCTGGAGAAGGGAGATACGGTTACGGACCGGCGTTCCTTCCAGCCTGTCGACAGCCTTATGCAGTTCTTCAAGAATGCCGTCCAGATGCTCCTGGTATTCCCGGTAGAGTTTTATATACAGCCGGATCCGGAGGGCGTTGCTATGAAGGGCACGCCCGAAAACAGCGGCATCCTCTGCTGCGGCGTACAGGGCATCATATTTTGCCAGGGCATACTTTTCCCCGAAGCGTGCCGTGGAATGGATCATTTCCACCACCAGTTCCTTTGGTGCGGCGAGAAGATCCTGCGCCAGGGGATATGCGTCCAGAAGCTTTAGGGAAGTCTGGGTGGTGGCCTTGCAGAACACATTCCGGTATGCGGGGAAAGATACTTTCAGTTCCGCAGTGAGTTTCAGGACAACGGCGGACTGCAGGTCCTTGAAGTAATAGTAGTCCCGTACCAGGTTGCGCAGGTCAATGACCTCATCATCTGGGATGATGGAAGTCTTCAGGGAAGCATCCAGCCCGACCTTGGCAGCCTTTTTTGAATCAAATTTATCATTATGCAGTTTCCTTACGTTCATGTTTGTGCTATTCTTAGTGATGATAGGATTAATGACAGAGCAGTCAAACCCCTTATCGCGAAGGAAGCACAGGAGCGGGATATGGTAGATCCCGGTGGACTCAAGGAAGCATCGGCTTTCAAGAGAATACGCCTCTTGCGCTTCCTTTATTTTTGCAACGGCAAGTTCCCGGGACCGGGGATCGGAATGAACGATCTTGAAAGGTTTCCCGGTAAGGGTACCGTTAGGGAGCATGATGGACATCCATGAGAAGTCTGCCCCGACGTCAAGCCCGACTGAAAGATAGGGGATGTTTTCAAGCATCTTAAGTACTTTTTGGTATTGCATGTTTTTATCCTTTCTGGCAGGCATCCATTTCCAGAAGGCGGATACACAACCTAGCGGCTCATACAGGTATAGCCTGGGGCTTCCCAACCAGCCAAAACATAAATCACCACCGAATGGACGGACAGACTTTCTGGGAGGTTTCGCCAGTAGAGGCCCTGCTGGTTCCCAAGGAGAAAACGTCAATGATCCTGCCTCAGTGATTATACCTCTATATTTTGTCTGGTGCATTAAGGAAACCTCAGACATGGTAAGTAATGCAGCCTATAACTTCTGATGGAGGGGGAATCCTCCTTCCGTTATATCTATATAGATTTATTAGATTGGACTTTGTAACTGTTAACCGGTAGTCATTTTTGACTACACCATTATTATACTAGGAGAAACAAGATGGAGAAGAACGTTATCAGGCTGCTTAAAGCGGATGAGATTGAATGCAGGGTGTCGGTGATCAATGAAAAGGGATTAAGCCTCTTATTATATAAGGATGCAAGGGTAGACCAGCGCATCCTTGATGAAACCTTTGGAGCTTTTGGATGGAAAAGGAGCCATCAGTGTATTGATGGCAATCTTTACTGCACCGTGGAGGTATTTGATAAGGAAACCATGCAGTGGATTGCCAAGCAGGATGTAGGTACGATGGGGTATACGGAGAAGGAGAAATCCCAGGCATCGGACAGCTTCAAGAGGGCGTGCTTCAACTGGGGGATTGGGAGGGAGCTGTACTCGGCTCCCTTTATCTGGATTCCAGCAGGTAAAGCATCTATCCGGGTGAAGGAAGGAGAGGATAGAAAAAAACGTTATTACTGTAATGACCGTTTTTCTGTAATATCCATTGCATACAACAATGACCGTGAAATATCAGCTCTTGTGATCAACAATGATAAAGGCCAGACAGTCTA
>CATLBO010000224.1 GCA_949879025.1 uncultured Hungatella sp.
AAATGGCGGCAAGGCTTGGGCCGTAAAAATGGCACCATTGCAGAGTCCACAGATTTTGGTTTTCTGCAACTTCCTCCAGCCTCTCTGACTCACTTTGTCCCTCTTTTACAGGAATTCTCTCCTTTTCTTCCGTATCCTTCCCTCTGGCTGGCTGCTTCTCATTCCCTGTGCTGTGGGCATAGGATTTTTGGCAGTCAATAAACACCACATCCCCTTTTGTCAGGGGATATACCTTGTTCCCATAAGACAGCCTCCCTTTTCCCTCCAAAACAACAAAGCAGAGGCATGACTGCAGCTTTTCCCTTTGGCTGGTGTGGGGAAGCAGTGCTGTCAGGCATCCGGCCTCCTGCAGATGCAGAAGACTGGTACGGGCAAAAAGAGAAGGCGTATAGAGAATCCGATTGTCAAGCACTTTTCCCCTATTATTATGTCCTGCCATCATACGCTTTTCCCTCCCCGTTCAGACCCGTCTCGCCAGTTTCAGGCGGCTGCGCCTCTGCTTCGTTTCCTTTCTTGCTTTAAAAGTCCCACCGCCCATTAAGCGGCATAAATTCAGGTATGCCAAATGCCCACGCCGGGCTTTCATGCGTGGTAGTGTGTTTCCAGCTGGGCGCATGAAAGTTTCTGCCATACTATGTTTCTGCAATCAGCCTCTGCAGATCTGCAGCGATTTCAGCCTCCAGTCTCCTTGATTCCTCTCTGCTGCCAGTACATACAGATATATATGTCTTTAATATGGGTTCTGTCCCTGATGGGCGGATCACCACAGAGCACCCCTCTGCCAGCACAAATTTCAACACGTTTGACTTAGGCAGGCCATGGATACCCAGCTGATAATCAATTATGGTTTCTGTCTTCATCCCCCCTAAGGCAACGGGGGTTCTGCGAAATCCATTCATGATCCGATTCATCTTTTCAAATCCCCTGGCACCTGGAAATTTATAGCTGTGAAGCCTGTCCATGGAAAACCCGTATGCCCCATATAGCCCGTCCAGCTTATCCTTCAGGTTTATGCCCATGGAACTATAGTAAGCACACATTTCGCAGATGAGAAATGCCGCCCCCACTCCGTCCTTGTCTCTGACATAAGTACCGCTTAAATAGCCGCAGCTCTCCTCAAAGGCAAAAACAAAGTCTTTTTCTCTTTTTTCAGCCTCCAGGATTCCTATCTGCTCGCCGATGAATTTAAATCCTGTAAGCACATTTATGGTTTCCGCCCCATATCGGGCAGCAATCCGTTCCCCCATGTCTGAAGTCACAATGGTCTTTGCCACTACAGGTGTCTTGGGCATGGTGCCCAGCGCTATACGCCTGCTGCATATGTAATCCAAAAGAAGAAGACCTGTTTCATTGCCTGTCAGCAGCTCATACCGGTCCTGGCTGTCCTTTATGGCAATTCCCACCCGATCGCAGTCCGGGTCTGTGGCCAGCACCAAAGCCGCTTTCACTTTCTTTGCATATTCAATACCAAGAGCCAAAGCCTCCTCTATCTCCGGATTGGGATAGGGGCAGGTAGGAAAATTTCCGTCCGGTTCCTTCTGCTCTTCTACAACCGTAATGTTAGAATATCCGCATTCACGGAGCACAGACAGGACCGGCTTCAGCCCGGTGCCGTTGAGGGGAGTATAGATGATGGGAATGCTTTTGTCAATGACAGCATCTCCCAGAACAGACTGCCCCTTTATCGTCTGGATAAAATCCTCACAAATATCCTCGGAAATATATTCGATCCTGCCGCTTTCCAAACCGTCCTGAAAGTCTGTGATTGGGATGTCATCAAACATGTCCAGCCTTTCAATGGCTTTGTAAATTTCATCTGCAGCCTCCATGGTGATCTGGCATCCGTCACCGCCATAAACTTTATAGCCGTTATATTCTTTCGGATTATGAGAAGCCGTAATCATGACTCCTGCCGCACACCCCAGACGGCGCACAGCAAAAGACAGGCATGGCGTAGGCATCAGTTCCGGATATACATATGCCTTAAGCCCTCTGGCAGCAAAAACCTGACAGGCAATCCTGGCAAACAGCCTGGATTTAATCCGGGAATCATAGCTGACCGCAATCTTAGGTTCCCATACCCCTTCTGAGCCATCTGCATTGTGAGAATTTTTCCGGCACTGATATTGATGAATGATCCAATCCGCCAGCCCCGAAGACGCCCTGGCAACCGTATGCACATTTATTCTGTTTGGCCCGGCTCCAAGTATTCCCCGCAGCCCTCCTGTTCCAAAAACCAGGTTCCGGCAGAATGCATCCTCTATTTTCTCCCTGTTTCCCTTTATCTCCTGCAGTTCTTTTACTATATCAGGGTCTGCAGTTTTTACCTTGCCTGCCTTTTCAAGCCATTTCTCATATACGCTTTGGGCCTGCCTGCTGTTATCTGTCAGGTTAGTATTTCTTTTTGTCATGTACGCTGATCCCCCTGCCTATCTGGACTTCAATCATCTGCAGCTGGCTGTGGGCTGTTACCTTGTGGCGGCTTCCCGCTTTCATGGTTACAATATCGCCGGCTTTAACCTCTCTTTCCCTGTCACCCACAACGGCACATCCTTCACCGGAAATTACCACCCATACCTCGTTCCTTCCTGTATGGCTGTGATAATTCATGCCATGGCCAGGTTTTAAAGTAACCTTCACCGTATGGCTCTCTGGGCCTGCATCCAATACCCGATAGCTTCCCCAGGATTTTTCTGCAAACATAACCTTCTGATCGATCCTGTCAACATAGGGTTTAATATAGCTG
>CATLBO010000225.1 GCA_949879025.1 uncultured Hungatella sp.
ATACCGTGGTAGTCGAGTCTTTGTCCCGGCTGGGGCGCAGTACAAAAGATCTGATTGAACTTACCGAAACTTTCCAGAGCAAAGGCGTAAATCTTGTGTCGCTCAAAGAATCTATCGACACGAACAGTCCAACCGGTAAGCTCCTGTTTACGCTTATGTCAGCCATAGCCCAATTTGAGAGGGATGTTATCGCTGACCGTACCCGTGAAGGGTTGAAGGCGGCCAGAGCCAGAGGAAGAACGGGAGGAAGGCCGAGGGCTGATCCCGAGCAGGTGAAAAAGGCTGTTAAGCTGTATAAAACGGAGCAGTATTCCATCAAGGAGATTGAGGAACTGACGGGGATTAAGAAGTCTACACTTTATAGAAATTTGTAGGAGGGATTCTGTTTATGATTAAAAAGTTAAAGCCAATCCATGCAAGCGTGGTAATCGAGACACGCCGCCCGCTGGGGCTTTTCTATGTACATGAAAATGGTGTTTATGTTGGGATTGACAATTCTACTGGACATGCATGGGTTGAGGAATTTACCAGCCTGCGGCAGTGTAAGGAGTGGCTGCGTAATCCGTGGATGGCGGTAGAGCCAATGGAATTGGAGGCGGCAAGCTGATGGCAAGGTATAAGGTTGAGATAATGGAAACATTGAGACATGTGGTTGAGGTGGAAGCCGGAAACCAACAGATGGCAGAGCAGATGGTGGATGATAGATGGAAGCATAGAGAGTACATTCTTAATGCGGACAATTTTGCAGGAGTTGAATTTAAAGCCATTTGTACAGTGGACTAACATTCAGTGAAATATAAGTGAAGGAATGCCAGCTGAGGAGCAGATATCTGGGATACAGTAGTCAGTTCAGATGTGGGTGACTGCTGTATTCCTTGTTCTGAAATAAGACGATTTCATATTAGACGGTAATACTCTATAATCCATAATAAGATGAATTATGAATATGATTCCGTATCTACCGGTTTTTCTATGTATGCAAGAAAAAATAAAGATATAAAAGGCTTCCCTGTTAGAGACAAAAAAGGAAAGACTATAGGCTGGGATTATTCATATAAATCAGGCAAAGTCATACGGTGGAAACTGACATCCCGGCAGGCTGAAAATGGGTTTATTATACAGGGGGTAACTGCCATAGTCAATCCTCAAAGCCTTATTAAACAGGAGTATATTTCGGCAGCAAAAGAAGCCGATCTCGAATTGACAGAAAAACTGTTTAATGAGGATTACGGATAAAAATAGTTTCTATTTAGAGAATAAATCTTCCGTGATAAACTATTATTGGAAATATCCACAGCAGGATGAAAAACATCCGAATTATTCATTTAGGTTTTATGTCTTAAATTCATTTTTTATATTGACCATTATAAATTAGCGGGAAGACTGTTTTTGATTGCAGCATAGTCTTAACCTTATATAAAGGACTTCTGCTTGCAACTATTTTGTAAAAAATATTTGCAAAGGAGGCAGATTACTATGAATCTGAATCAGATATTGGAACTTTCTATGGTATTGGATAATGAGCATTTCCAGAAAGTTTTTCCCAGACTGTACAAAGGGGAGGGATATATAGTTGAGAGCAGAGAAGAATACATTGATCAGTCTTTAAGTTCCAAGGGAATAACAGTCATCTATCGGGACAGCCAGTACAAAAAGAAGATTCGGCTGATTGTCAATACATACCTGTTGGCAGATGATGTGTCTGATATAGACAGGCTGACCCGGAAGCTGGATAAAAGGATTACTGAATATTTCAATGGGAAATACCGGATAGATGATTTTACTTTGTCGGGGATAAATTTTGTTGCAGATATGGATGTAGGCACCCGTGCAAATGCTATGGCATATCTGAAAGTTTTTCAGAGGATTGGCAGAGTGAAAGGATTCTCACAGATCAGTTATGAATGCTTTGATGATAATGCCAGCTTTTGCCTGAGCGGGAACAGCAATGGCATTGAGTTCTTGCTTTATGATTTAGAAAAGGCATTTATGCGTCAGCTTAAAAGTGCCAATGCAGATTGGAAGAAGTTGAAGCCTATAAAGGGGATTCTCCGGGCAGAGGTGCGGCTGAT
Source organism: uncultured Hungatella sp. (assembly GCA_949879025.1). GTDB lineage: Bacteria > Bacillota > Clostridia > Lachnospirales > Lachnospiraceae > UBA3402. The sequence goes on from CATLBO010000225.1 coordinate 2,073, forward strand.
GAAGCCAAAGGCAGTCCAGGCTTATACCGATGCAGATGATGCATCAGGGCAGATTGCAGACCTGCTGAAAGGCAGCAGGAATATTTTTTTGGATACCTTCACACAGATTATTCCTTTCGGGGATTTTTATAAAAAGGATAAAGCCGTGGAGATTATCCGTAAAGAGGTTGCTGACAGCATTATGAGAAGGAGGATGCTCAGGCTTCTGGTCCTAATCCCGGAGAAAAAGTCGCTCCATCTTGCCCAGAAATCTATGAACTGCCGGAATATGGAGAAAATAATGGATGCATTCGCGAAGATAAGCCTGTCTCCTGTTACGATAAGCAAACGGCATGATGTGAAATATCTGGAATGCCTCTATACATTTCTTTTGAATTGAAGGAATGCGATCCGGCGAAAAAAGCAGTATAATTTGGGGAACAATTTACCAGACGAAATTTTGAATTATAGGACAGCTTCCCCGGCACTCACGTTGGGGAAGCTTATTAGTGTGCCCGGCGGGCGCACGTTCTAAAGGGTGAAAGTCCCTGATCCGCCCGGCAGTGGGAAGGATGCAGCCAAAGGCAAGAGCGTTACCGTGAGGTGGGGTTTGAAGGAAGCCAGAGGCAAAGC
>CATLBO010000226.1 GCA_949879025.1 uncultured Hungatella sp.
AAGCGGTTCGATCCCCCGTTTCTTCATCTCCATAAACATTTCTTCGTAATGTTTCAGCCCTGCTTCATTTGGTTTCTCTTCGACTCCTGTAGGATAAATCCTGGTCCATGGAATGGAAACCCGCAGAGTCTTAAATCCCATCTCATGAAACAGATCCAAATCCTCTCTATACCTGTGATAAAAATCGATCCCGTGACGCTTCCCATATCTGCAGACATCTTTGCTGGCCATGGCCTCTTCAATGTCTCTGCTGGTTATGGTGTGCAGCCCTTTGTAATCCGCCTGAGATACATTCTTTTTGTGCATGGTGCAATCTGCCACTGAAAGCCCTTTTCCGTCCTCATCCCAAGCTCCCTCGCACTGATTGGCAGCCGTAGCGCCGCCCCATAAAAAACCTTCCGGAAATCTTTTTCCTGCCATAATGAATCCCTCCCATAATTCATGTTATACCTGTGCTATAGAAATGACGCTCCTGGGGCAGGGCAGAACATGACAGAATTCGCCCTGGCAATGCCAGCCTCTGCCCCCATATGCTTGTCTCTAACTATACCATAGAAATAAGCCTTCCGCAATGAAAACAAAGCCAGTGACAGGCTCTCTGAAGCTTCTTAATTTCCTGTTAAACGCCAAAATATTCTGCTATTTTTCCCATCCGCCCCTCCTGCTTTACATGGAACGGACAGCGGCTGTCGCAATGGCCGCACCCTGCGCAGTCAGAGGCATGCTTTTCAAGCTTCCCGTAATGATCCGCAGCCATGGCATCACCTGCCGCCGCCAAATCATAATACTTATTGATCAGTCCTACATTCAGGCCTGCAGGACATGGCTGGCAATGATTGCAATACACGCAGCTGCCTACTGCATCCTTTGGCGTAAATGTTCCGAGAACTCCATAGTCCCGCTCCTGGGGCGGCGCCTGGAAAAATCCCAGCAGTTCTTTTACATCCTCTGAATTCCGTATGCCCGGAAGGACAGTCAGCACCGCCGGCTTATCTAAGGCATACTGGATGCACTGGTACCTGGTAAGCGCCTTTCCAAACGGAGAAGTCCTTGCATCCAGAAGCTGTCCTCCGGAAAATGGCTTCATAACTGTGATTCCCACGCCTTCCGCCTCACAGCGTCTGTAAAGTTTCATGCGTTCGTCTGTGCTTCCCTTTGCGTACTCGCCGCAGCGGTAATCGTATCCTGGATTAATGGAGAACATAAGCTGTTCTATAAGCCCTGTATCCAATACTATATTAGCCAGTTCAGGAGTGTGGGTGGAAAGTCCCAAGTGCCTGACAACGCCCTGCCTTTTCATTTTCAGCAAATATTCCAAAACGCCGTTTTTCTGATATGACTGCCAATCTGACACAGCATCAAGGCAGTGAATAAACCCATAATCCACATAATCGGTTTTCAAGTTATGCAGCATCCAGTCAACCTGCCCTTTTACCTTATCCAGATTTGTGGTCCATCCATACTCCCCCGTCTCATAATTTGCACCGAAGTGAACCTGATAGTACATATCCGATCTCAGGTCTGCAAAAGCCTTTCCGTAATATGCAAATGTTTTAGCACCGGCAGTGGCCAAATCCGCATAATTGATTCCGTTTTCATGAGCCAGCAGCAAAGCCTCCACTGCATCCTTTTCTGATGCCTCCGCTATATAGCTGGTGCCCAATCCAATTACGCTGATACTATCTCCTGTTTTTCTGTTAATTCTGTATTCCATGAAACGCTCCTCCTGTTATTTTTTATGCATGCTTCTTTCTCTGATCTATCTATAAATTATTTTAGCACCTGAACCTGACTTCATGGCAAGACAGAATTTATATTTCTGTATGGACAGAGTTTAGCAAAGGCAATGAATCACTGTCTGCAAATCAATACTTGTTGCCACTGCCTGTAAAATATTATATACTCGAATGTATCAATAAAGGCTATAAATGTAATGGATGTGGAAAAGGGGGTTTTTATGGATTTAACAAAGTCGCAGATATGTAAAGCAGCCAAGGGGCTGTTTAATGAAAAAGGCTACCAGGCGGTTTCCATGCGTCAGATTGCTGCAGCCGCCGGCATCAGCCTGGGGACACTGACTTACCACTATGCCCACAAACAGGATCTGATGGGCGCCATCATGGACTCCACCATAAAAACCTTTCCGGCCACAGCACCTCAGGACATCGGCGGCCTCTGCCTGCTTCTGAAACAGCTACTGGAATCAATTGCAGATTCACCCTTTTATTTTAATGATCCGTCTATCTATCGCTCTGTTCCCCAGCTTCAGACTCAGAACTATGCCAATGTAGGGCATTTATTTGAACTGTTTGAAACAGCCCTTAAAGACATGGCAATGAACGGATTATTTGTGCCCGAACTGACCGATATGCGCATCCATCAGCTGACCATGGTCTTAATGTTAAGCCATACAGGCTGGTCCCAGTACAATTCCTCTCGCAGCCATCAGCAAGCCATCAGCCTGGAGGAAATGCTTGCCGCCCAGTGGGCTGTCTTATATCCATACCTGACACCAAAAGGAAAAAAAGAATATGAAAAGGGGCTGTCGCACTAAGTAATTAGTGCGCAGCTCCTTTTCTATGCAAAAAAATAACTGCCAGACCTCGAAAGTATCCGGCAGTTGGTGTAAAATTAATGTATGACCAAACACATTAACTTACAG
>CATLBO010000227.1 GCA_949879025.1 uncultured Hungatella sp.
TATCCCGGAAAAGCTGAAGGACATTCTGACGCAATTGCATGACCGGGCGGAAAACGGGAAGGGGGACGAGTGAGGATGAAACTTGTGGAAAGCATTATGACGAGAAATCCCTGCTGCACGGCAGGGAGGAAGATTACGGTGAAGGGGCTGATGCTCCATTCCGTGGGCTGCCCGCAGCCGAAGGCGTCCGCATTCATCAGTTCGTGGAACAGCCCGGCGCATGACACATCCTGCGTCCACGGATTCATTGACGGGAACGATGGGACGGTGTACCAGACACTCCCCTGGAACCACAGGGGATGGCACTGTGGGAGCGGGAACAAAGGGAGCGGGAACAATACCCATATCGGGGTGGAGATGTGCGAGCCTGCGTGTATCCGGTACACGGCAGGCTCTAACTTTACCTGCTCCAATCTGACAGAGGCAAAAGCGGTGGCGGAGAGAACCTATGAGGCGGCGGTAGAGCTGTTCGCCATGCTCTGTAAGAAATACAGCCTGAATCCGCTTGCGGATGGTATCATCATCAGCCACCGGGAAGGACACGGCCGGGGCATTGCCAGCAACCACGGCGACCCGGAACATCTGTGGATGCAGCTTGGCATGGGGTACACGATGGACACATTCCGCAGGGCGGTCAAGGAGGCGATGGGCGGCGCATCCTCCGGCGGCAGCGGAACGGACGGATACACGAAGATCATGGGGGATGCCGCGGCGACTGCGGAGCAGATGAAAGCGTATCTGAAAGCGAAGAATCCGGGCGCGGCGCAGTCTGTCCTTGACATGGTCCCGCTGTATCTTTCCGAGGGGAAAGCGGAGGGAGTACGCGGCGACATCGCCTTTGCGCAGTCCTGCCTTGAGACAGGGAACTTCACTTTTTCCGGCTCTGCGGTCACGCTTTCCCAGAATAATTTCTGCGGCATGGGCGTGACTTCCAATGGGATGAGAGGAAATTCCTTTGACACGCCGCAGCTCGGCATCCGGGCGCAGGTGCAGCACCTGAAAGCCTACGCCTCCACGGATGCGCTGAAGAACGCCCGCATCGACCCGCGGTTTAAGTATGTCACGAGGGGCTGTGCGGGATATGTGGAGTGGCTTGGGCAGAAGGAGAATCCGGATGGGAAGGGATGGGCGGCGGGAGCCGGTTACGGCCAGAAAATCTGCGATATTCTTTCAAAGATTACTGGGATGGTGGTAGATGAACCCAAGCAGGAAGTAAAGGAAGTTTGGTATCGTGTCCGGAAATCATGGAAGGATACCAAGTCGCAAATTGGGGCATATCATAATCTTGACTATGCCAAGAGGTGTGCAGATTTGCACGAGGGATATTCCGTTTTTGATGAGAACGGCAAGGCGGTTTATAGTAAGAGATCATCAGGAAAATCTGTGGATACACTTGTCAGGGAGGTTATTCAAGGGAAGTGGGGTAACGGAGCAGAGCGTAAGAAGAGATTAGAGTTGGCTGGGTATGATTATACTGCCATACAAAAGAAGGTCAATAAGATGGTAAAATAGTATAGCGGAGAAATGAGGCTCAGGTGGAAGACACATCTGAGTCTTATTTTTTTGCCATGGGATCCAGTATCTGTAAGGCATAACAATGCGGGGTTTACTGATTTTCCAATAAATTAGGAGGTGGAGACCTATGACAGATAATCAGAAAAAAAGCATTGCGGAAATGAGGGAAGAAGGGTATGGTTACACTAAAATTTCTCATGCACTTGGAATATCAGTGAATACAGTAAAATCGTTCTGCCGAAGAAAGAAGATGACTGGGATAGCCGTAGCGGTTTTTACAGTACCAATCATGGATGGGCAGCATTTCTGCCTCTGCTGTGGAAAAGAGGTGGCGCAGACTCCTGGGAGGAAGGAGAAAAAGTTCTGCTCGGACAGATGCAGGAACAGATGGTGGAACAGCCATCTTGACCGAGTGAACCGAAAGGCTAATTACGAGTTTATCTGCCCACAGTGCAAAAAGAAATTCACTGCCTACGGTAACGTAAAAAGGAAATACTGCAGCCATGAGTGCTATATTGCCCACAGGTTTGGGGGTGGCGCGGATGACTGATGAGCAGTTCAGGGCTGAAAAGATGTACCAGACGACCATGAACATGGCGAGGAGGATGCTTTCGCAGGGGCTGATCTCGGAGGAAGAATATTGTCAGATTGATACAATCTTCCTGGAGAAATACCGCCCCGTTTTCGGCACATTATTTTCCGCCACGCCGTTGACTTCCAGGGCGTAAAGAGTGATGTATGGTAGCGGAAAGGAGTGATTTCATGGCGATAATCAGAAAGATTGAGCAGACGGTGCCAGCTATTGCGACCAGGAAAAAAGTAGCCGCTTACGCCCGTGTGTCCGTGGAAAGCGAGAGGATGAGCCATTCCCTATCCGCACAGGTCAGCTATTACAGCGCGCTGATCCAGCATAACCCTGACTGGGAATACGCCGGGGTATATGCGGATTACGGGATCTCCGGCACTGGCACGGCCAGGAGGGACGAATTCAGGAAAATGGTAGAGGATGCGGATGCCGGGAAAATCGACATCATCCTAACCAAGTCGATACAGCGTTTTGCGAGGAATACGGTTGACCTTCTGGAGACTGTACGGCATCTGAAAAGTATCGGCGTGGAAGTGAGGTTTGAAAAGGAAGGGATAA
>CATLBO010000228.1 GCA_949879025.1 uncultured Hungatella sp.
CGTAAGTATCAACCAGGATATAGGAAAGCCAGACCTCACTACTACCACAGCAATCCGGTTGTTGCTTGACAAGGCAGCCAATGTGGAGGAAGCGCTGGAGCTTTTGCGGCAATATGATTTTCACAGCTCCATGGGAATGATGGTGCATCTGGTCGTGGCGGACGCGGACGGCAGGAGCGTGGCCGTGGAATATGTGGACAATGAGATGATTGTTACCGAAACGCCGGTTGTTACCAACTTTTATCTGGCGAATGGAGAGAAGCAGGGAATCGGAACCGCCCAGTCCCATACCCGGTATGAAATCCTTACCCAGACACTGGAAAAACGAGGGGCGATGACAGAAACAGAAGTGCGGGACGCATTGGACAGCGTGAGCAAGGACAATTTTGGTGACTCCCAATCAACCGAGTGGAGCATTGTGATGAATCAGGAGACAAAGGAACTGATTTATTACCACAGGGAAAATTATGAAACGGCATATGTTATTTCGGTAGAGTAGGTAAAGTCGCGAAGTTTCTCTCATGACATGTGCACCGAAGGGACTTTACCAAATTGCCGTAAGCGGCAATTTATAGTGCCGTTGCGCAGCGACTTCAAATAGGAGGAAAAATGAATTACATAAAGATTTTAATGGACTTATACAGACTGAAAAAGAATGTGAAGTTAAGTGCGAAAAAGATGCATTCCCTGCAGGATATAAAACTGCGAAGGCTTCTCAGGTTCGCATGGGAACATTCCGTTTATTACAGGGCAGCTTTTGAGGATGCGGGAATTACGAAAGAACAGCTGGATACATTGCCCCTTTCCTGCTTTCCGGCCATCGACAAGCAGGCGCTTTTGGAGCATTTTGATGAACTGGTCACAGTGCCTGATTTAAAACAGGAAGACTTACGGAAACTTGATGCAGAAGAGACGGCAGACCGAAGGCCCTATCAGGGAAAGTACCATGTGGTTCATTCTTCCGGCAGCACCGGAAAACCCGGATATTTTGTGTATGATGAAGATGCCTGGAATCAGATGCTTCTGGGTATCATCCGGGCGGCTCTGTGGGATATGTCCATGCCCCAGATTTTAAAACTCCTGATGAAACGTCCCAGAATCGTCTATATCGCTGCCACAGACGGAAGGTACGGCGGTGCTATGGCAGTGGGGGACGGAACCTGCGGGGTAGGAGCGGAGCAGATGTATCTGGATATCAAGACACCAGTTGCCGAATGGATCAGACAGATCAGAGAGTTCCAGCCCAATATTGTGATAGGATATCCGTCCGCCATTAAGATTCTGGCACAGCTTATGGAAAAAGGGGATGTTGCCATAGATGCCAGGAGGGTAGTCTCCTGTGGAGAGCCGTTAGGCGAGGCTTTGCGGAAGTACCTGGAGAAGGTATTTCAGACGCCGATTGTAAATATCTACGGCGCCAGTGAGTCTTTGGCTCTGGGGGTAGAGACAGATCCGGAAAAGGGAATGTTCCTTTTTGACGATCTGAACCTGATCGAAGTGGAAAACGGAGTGATGTATCTGACCTGCCTATATAATTACGCACAGCCTTTGATCCGTTACCGCCTCTCAGACTATCTCACATTGCAGGCGGCAAGGGAAGGAGAACTGCCGTTTACCAGGGCGGTGGGCCTGTTGGGAAGAAACGAAGATGTGCTGTGGTTTGAGGACGGAAAAGGGGAACGGGAATTTCTGCATCCCTTAGCCATCGAAGGGTTCTGCATTGAAGGACTGAAAGATTACCAGTTCCGGCAGACAACAAAAGATACCTTTGAAATGTATGCCGAAACAGACCGCAGCGCTTCCAGAGAATATATCCGGCAGGAGATGCTGCGTCAGATGAGGAAGATACTGAAAGAGAAAAAGCTGGGGTATGTGCAGTTTTATGTAAACTTTGTGGATATGATCCTGCCGGATAAAAGAACCGGGAAAAAGCCTTTAATCTTAAAAGGAAAGGTGGCATGAGCAGTGTGAAAAATGTGATATTACAGGGGGAAAAAATCACCAGGATTTTCCATCAGGGAAAAATAGAAACAAAAGTTCTTGACGGAGTTGACATCAAAATATTTGAAAAAGACTTTACCGTCATTATGGGGCCTTCGGGAGCCGGGAAATCTACACTTTTGTATATGCTCGGTGGCATGGATCGCATAACCGGAGGCCGTGTGCTTTACCGGGAGAAGGAAATCAGCAGCTTTTCGGAAAACCAAATGGGCAGGTTAAGGGCAGAGGAGTTCGGGTTTGTATTTCAGCAGACCCATCTGGTGAGCAACCTGACACTTTTGGAAAACGTGCTGGTGGCAGGATATGTGAGCAAAAAGGACAGCGCCGAAAAGGTAAGGGAGAGGGCGGAAAATCTCCTGCGGCAGATGGATGTGGAGGAAGCGAAAAACAGACTGCCTTCCCAGGTATCCGGGGGCGAGGCACAAAGGGCAGCCATCGCCAGAGCCATGATTGGAAAGCCTGGCCTTTTGTTTGCCGATGAGCCGACAGGGGCGTTGAATCAGGCAAATACCCATGAAGTCCTCGGCCTTCTGACCGATCTGAACCGGAAGGGCCAGAGCATCCTGATGGTGACCCATGACCTGCGCTCAGCCGCCAGAGGAAACAGGATTCTTTATCTGGAGGATGGAAA
>CATLBO010000229.1 GCA_949879025.1 uncultured Hungatella sp.
CTCCTTGGGTGGCTGCGTTGTCTCATTACAATCTGCTGCCAAAGCTGGTTATGGGGATTGTTGGAAATTTGCTGTAATGGGCAAAATGTATGTACAATAGGAAAAATTGTTAGAAAAAGAGAGCTGGCCAAGGCGTGGAGCGCATGGTGAGAGAAAAATGGAAAACCACAAAATGTAGATAAAATATAGAAAAAATAGCATATCTAGTAAGCGGGAAAGGAACTGAAAAATTGTTGTTACCATTCACAGCCATTTTAATTTCTGATGTTTAATGAATTCCCACTGGGGCTTTTTTATTGGCATAATGCGCTGCTTTTAGTGGTTGTATTTATTAATAAATATAGCCACTGCACATTGACTTTTTATAGTGGTTGTAATATAATGTATATATAGCCACTATTGGAAGGAGAAAACGTTATGCCTACTATTGTTAAACACTTCGATAAAAAATCAGGAAAGACCCGGGTTTACGAATCTACTCCCCACTATGACCCTGTTACCAAGCAATCAAGACCGAAGAGGAAATATCTTGGTACTCTCGATCCCGAAACAGAGGAATTGATCCCATCTTCCGGTCGCAGGGGCAGAACAGCATCTTCGAAAAATGTTACCACCATGGAAGAAGATACCGCTTCTGCAAGGAACAGAGATTTTCAAAAAATCATTTCCGAAAAAGAAACAGAAATCGCCTCTTTACAGTCTGAGGTGAAAACCCTGAAAGCTACTATCAGGGCATATGAAAAAGTATGCGCTTCCATCTCCAATACTTTAAGAAAGGCTCCTGTGATCTATGATTAAATATACCGGTGATCTGCGCTGTGACTTTGAAAAAGCAACGGCAGAAATCACGAAACTTAAAGACCGCATCCTGGGGTACCAGGAGCAGACAGCTTCACTACGGGCCTCAGTTAAGAGCCTTAAGCAGTCCAACGATTTCCATAAGAAGAATTATCAGGAATCCCTCGCTGAAAAAGATGCCATTATCAAGGAACTGCAGAACCGTCTTGCCCATGCGGAGGCTCTCCTTAACCATGATGGCAGCAATACCGGTACCCCAACATCGCAGACACCGATAAATAAAAACAAGGTTATCCCAAACTCCCGCCGCAGTTCAGGCAGGAAGAAAGGCGGACAGCCTGGACATCCCAAAGCAGCCCTTGAAGCGCCGGAGGAATCTGAGATCACAGATACCGTCGGGCACCCATTACAGGACGATGAATGCTGTCCAAAATGCGGGCTTACAGACTGCGCCCCAACCGGCGAGTCCGAAGTTAAATTTGAATACGATGTACGCATTAAAGTCGTTAAGATCAAACACGAATTCTTTTATTACGAATGCAGCAACTGTGGCACTGTATTCCGGTCACAGATACCCCCAAACCTCAAGGAGAAGGTTCAGTATGGCAGCGGATTGCAGGCTTTTGCTTTATCACTCACAAATACCGTCAATGCCGCTATGAACAAAGCATCCATGTTTCTTGCCGGAATCACCGGCGGTGAATTAATGCCCTGTGAGGGATACATTGCGAAACTCCAGGCCCGTGCCGCAAATGGGCTCCGCCAGTTTCGCCAGGATCTGAAGCTTGTCCTGATCACAAGAAAGATCGTTTACTGGGACGACACGGTCATCTTCATTCTTGCGCAAAGAGCATGTTTCCGATTTTATGGAGACGAGTCTATTGCCTACTATACAGCGCATGCACACAAAGACATGGAAAGCCTTGATGACGACAATGTACTGAATCTCCTGACATCGGATACCAAAACCATGCACGACCATAACACCGTAAACTACAATGAAAAGTACAGCTTTGAGAATATCGAGTGTAATCAGCATCTTCAGCGTGACTGCCAGAAGAATACGGATGATACCTGCCATCAATGGTCTGATGATCTGAAAAAGCATATCAGCGCAACCATCAAGGATCGCAATGATGCCATAGCCCGGGGCGAGGGTTCTTTCAGCGAAGCCTGCATAAACGAGTTTCATCATAAAATAGATGAATACCTTAAAAACGGATGGAGTGAAAATGAGTCTGATCCAAACAACTACGGGGCATCCTTTGAGCGGACTCTGCTTACCAGAATTGCCCAATACCGCAGAAACTATTTCCTGTGGGTTGAGGATTTCAGTCTGCCGACCACCAATAATCTCAGTGAACGCGGGCTTCGAGGTGTAAAATCCCACATGAAAATATCGGGACAGTTTGAATCAGAGACTGCGGCCGATAACCATGCGCTCAACCGAACATACATCGAAACCTGCCGTCGTAATGGCATAAATGAAATTGATGCGTTGCAACGATTATGCGAGGGGAATCCTTATACGGTTGCCGAAATCTTCTCGGTCTAATCTTCCTAAAAACACATCAGAACATTGAAAGCGGTGTTACAGCTCCGCTTTATTTGTCGTTCCATCAAACCGACTGTGAATAGTAACAGGCAATTTTATCCCTGATCCGTTTTTCATAGCTGCCATATCCAGGCGGTATAACCTTTTCTGGATACGGCAGCCTGACTAATTCCTGATTTTATAAACCTCCGGCCTTTTTGTGAGCGCATCGATTGTGCTCAGAAGAAGCGGCAAATCGATGGGCTTAGCCAGGTGGGCATTCAT
>CATLBO010000230.1 GCA_949879025.1 uncultured Hungatella sp.
AACGGCATCCGTCAGCATAAATTTACTGGCATCCAGCCTGATACCTTTTACCTTCTTTGCCGCATAACGGAATTTGCTGCCAACCACCGCATCGCTTACGGCATTCCCCGTATGCACCCTGCTGTCGATCTGCTCCACTGACTGATACATACCCTCAAAATACTGCCGGATTTCCTCATCCTCCCCGCTGTACCTTTTCTGTATCAGATTCTGCAGGACTGCCATGTGGTTCTTCATATCATGCTTGACCGAGCGGATTCCGTCATACAGATGTTCCATCTCCACCATAGAACTCTGCATCTGCGAGATCTGGTTCTCCAGCACGATCTTTTCCGCCCGCTCCTCCTGCAGAGCCGCCATATCCTGATAGATGCGGAAACCATACACGACAGCCCCAAGCAAAACAAGCGCCGTCATTGGGATAATGAGATACAGTGCCGGATATTTGTCATACAGCAGTACCGGGATGCCGTCCGTAACGGTGATCATCAGCAGGCGCACAAGCACCGAAACCAGCGTACCTGCCACGGAGGGCAGCAGATAGAATGCCACTTCCTTGCCCATCCGCCCTCTCTGCTTACTGCAATAGCTCCCCGCTATCTTTCTTGTGGAAACAAAAAGCAAGGCGCACCTTGCGGCTCCCACAAGGGCAATCACAAAGCAGGACAGGATGCCCGCCGCCACGGGCAGATATTCCGCTGATGCCATACCGATTCCTGCTTTATGCGCCAGTGCCTCTATCATCTCATTTCCAATATAGATCAGGCTGTAACCCGTCCAGAATGACAGTTCCCGCAGGGATATGAACTGGACAGCCAGAAATATCTTTAACAGGACATTTCCCTGATACCAGCATACGCAGAAAACAAATAAAGTGCAGAATGTAAAAAGCAGTTCCATGATTAACGATACGCTGTCCGTATCTGAAAACAGCCCCTCACTGAATGCCCTTATCACAATCCATGCAATACCCGCCGCCCATCCCGCATTCCTTATCCTGTACAGCTTTGGCACGGCAAACCTGCCAAAAAAAGACTGTATGCAGTACCCTTCAAACAGGCACAATAAAACACTGATCAATCCCATAACCCATTCAGCCATCAGCACCCACCCCGTTTCTCAGATACCGCATATAGGCTTTCACAAACTCCCCGTATTTCTCTTTTGCCAGATAAACATACTCCCCATTATTCAGGGTAATGCTCCCGCTGTCATATTCCGCCACATATGCCATGTTCACCAGATACCCCCTGTGGCAGCGGAAGAACCCGCCTCCAAGCTGCCCTTCCATTTCATTCATGGACACATATGCCTCTATGGTCTCCCCCGTGGTGTGTATCTCCACCTTCTTCCCCCTGCTCTCGATATAGAGGATGCTGTCCTTTTCCAGTGAAAAGCTCCTGTTCCTCGTCTTTATGAACACCGTTTCCCGCCGTTTGCTTTTCCGCTTTTCCAGCTCCCGTCCTGCCCTGCGGAACACCTCCCGGAACTTTTCTTCCTCAATGGGCTTTAGCAGATAGTGGAACGCCGCCACGTCAAACGCCTCGAAAACATATTCCCGGATGCCTGTTATGAAGATCAGTATGGTATCTTCATCCCTCTGCCTGAGCCTTTTCGCCGTTTCAATCCCGTCCGTCCCCTCCATCTGTATGTCAAGGAACACAATGTCAAACTGCTTCCCGGCGGCAAGTAGCGCATCCCCCGTCTCGTATAATCCGGCGCATACGTCCGGCATTTCTTTTTCTGCCAGTTCCTTTATCTGTTCACGGATGACCTTCTCATCATCACATATGGCTATGTTCAATCCCATCACCTGCAATTCATTTCCCATGGGCATAGCTTCCCCACGGGCAGTTCTTTTTACTTTTTATATCGGCAGAATTTTGGCGCAGTCAGCCGCGAGGGAACGAAACCCTATTTGAAAGGGAACGAAATCTTTTTCTTTTCTGTAAAAATTTCAAAAATCAGCCCTAAAGTTTTTCGCCATTCGGCCGATATAAGGCGGCACAAACGCAAACCGCCGTGTAAGCATATTAACTCTGACTCCCCCGCTTTCCAAGCGGTTTCTGTTGTCAGACGTGCCTGCGGATACGACAGACCGCCGCACATAGAAAAAGGGCCTGTGAGCCCTCTTCCTCTTTATCCTTAGTACAGTAAACTATCTTTATCCAGCCTTTCCTCTAAAGCCTCAATGATTCAATCATCTCATGGGCAATACTGATATCCGTCAATTCATCCGGAAGTCTGGAACGCAGATGCCACTCTGCCTCCGCCAGTTCTTTCCTGTCAAGGCGGATTTCATCAGGGCCGTCCAGCCTTGCGGTATAGCCTACAATCACAGAATCGGAAAATCCCCACGGCTGGCTGCCAAAATACTGCAGGTCCCTGATGCGGATGCCTGTCTCTTCAAAAACCTCCCTTTCCGCCGCTTCCTCCAGTGTCTCCCCTGTCTCCACAAAGCCGGATATCAGTACCCACTGCGGGAGGGAACGGCCTGCATATTTAGTCATAAGCAGCTTATCGCCATTGATGACCGCCACCATTACCACCAGGGCGATGCAGGGATATACTGTGTTCCCGCAGTCCGGGCAGACAAGCGCCCTCT
>CATLBO010000231.1 GCA_949879025.1 uncultured Hungatella sp.
ATTACAACTGTATAGATGGGAATTGGGATGAGGGGAGTTCCTCTTTGATGTCCTTACCTCTATACCAACAAGAAAGAATAAGTCTGTAACAGGATTTTTTTGGTTACAAACTTATTATACGAGGAAAAAGGAAATGGATTTTTTCTGGGTTGCATTGGGCGGTGCAGTTGGTGCAATGGGAAGATATGCGATAAGTTTAATTCCTGCAAAAACTGCATTTCCGTTTCTGACGCTTGTTACAAATATCATAGGTGCAATGTTAATCGGCTTTGTGGTGGGAATCGTCAGTACAAGGGAAGATATATCCCAAAACAGTATTCTTTTTTGGAAGACGGGCGTATGCGGCGGTTTTACAACTTTTTCTACATTTTCACTGGAGGCATACAGGCTGTTTGAGGACCGATTATATATGCAGGGCGGATTATATGTTGCGTTAAGTGTGGTATGCTGCATACTGGGAGTTTTGTGTGGAAAAAAGCTGGCATTATTGTTACGGTAAATGGAATAGGGTAAAAAGCAGAGTGGTTACTTTTTCTGTAAGGATGAAAAATTTGGAGGTGGCGTAGTGAAAAAAATTCTTGCGGTACAGGGCGGCGGCAGGGCAAACGGAAATACGGCGCAGCTTGTCAGCCATTTTGTAAAAGGGGCAGAGGAAAGCGGGCATTCCGTGGAAGTCGTTTCGCTGGTAAAGAATGAAGTCAAGGGGTGTCTTGGCTGCAATGCCTGCCGTTATGGAAAACCATGCGTGCAGAAGGACGCATTTAACGGTATGATTCCGAAGATAAAGGAGGCAGACTGTATTGTTTTTGCCTCGCCGCTGTATTTCTGGACGGTATCATCCCGGATAAAGGCATTTATTGAAAGGTTTTACTGTATCGCAGAGGAAGATTCCAACCCGCCTCTTGGCAGGTATGAAAAATACCCGGTTAAGGACTGTGCTCTGCTGATGACTTCGGCAGACGATTTCTTCTGGACATTTGAGCAGGCGGTTTCTTATTATCAGTTTGCAATGGTAAATTATATCGGGTTTACGGACAGGGGGATGCTGCTTGCGGGTGGATGCGGGGACACGAACGGCAGACCACAGATTGACAAAACGAGCCATTTGCGGGAGGCTTATGAATTTGGAAAAAGAATTTATTCAGAGTAATATTTTTTGTTTATAGCATTTTGGCACAAATGAAAATAAGAAACATGACATCAGCCATTTACATTAGGTTGGTGTCTTTTTTGTTTCCGAACAGGAAAGGGGGCGGTTAAAGCACTAACGTACCGGGGAAAGCCCGGTTTCACCTGACAGCGGGAATGTTCATATTCCCGAAAAGATATAGGACAGCAGATGTGGATGGACTTGTTTCATCAGCGGAGATAAAAGCCGTGGATGGAAGAAGTCTGTCCATATTTTTATCTCTGTTATTTTTATTGTAAAGGAGACAGCAAAAATGAGAGACAACACAAATAAGAAAAAACAAAAAAGTATTGCAGGCTTTTGCAAAAGGGTTCTGGTTCCGTCTTTTGCCGGGGCGATGTATGCCATGTCACGGATGGCAGTGACGGTCTTTGCGGCAGGTGATACCAGTGCCGTCACAAAGCCGCTCGATAACTTAAAGACATTGGTGATTGCGGTAATTGGTGCGGTGGGCATCATCATCCTTGCAAAGAATGTGATGGAGTTTGCACAGGCATATCAGCAGCAGGATTCCTCCACCATGAATTCCGCATTGAAAGGGATAGTGGCAGGGGCTATGATGGCAGGGATTTCCTCCGTGCTGACATTCTTAGGCTTTTAACAGCAGAAATGAGGTGGATTAAAATGGACATTTTTAAGCTGGGGGACAAAATCCTTGCCCTGCTGGAAACAGTGTTTGGGTTCTGGAATAACCAGATTTCCCTTATCTTCGACCTGCTGGGGCAGTCCCCCGATACATTTAAGGGTGGCGGGCAGTGGAATGTCATAGCCGGCATTGAGCCGGTTTTTGTGGCGGTGGGTTCTTCCCTTGTGGTGCTGTTTTTCGTGATAGGGTTCTGTTCGGAAAGCATTGACATCCGGGAGGAAATGCGGTTTGAGGTTATCCTGCGTATGCTGATACGGCTGGGGCTTGCAGAGTATATGGTGGCAAATAATGTAACGATTATGAAAGCTGTTTTTACCTCAGTTGGAAATCTGGTCGGACTGCTTGGAGCCGGGAACCGGACGGAACTGAAGATTGCAGAGGAACAGGCAGAAGTTATTAAAAATTTAGGGTTTGGGGAGAGCCTGATTATGCTGATATTGGCGGCGTTATTGTCACTGATTGTCATTATCTGCGGGTTTTTCCTGCTCTACACGGTATATTTCCGCTTTCTGAAACTGTTAATCATTGTGCCGATTGGTTCGATTGCCTACTCTACCATGAGCGGCAATCGGATGGTGGCGCACACAGCCGTTGCTTACAGCAAGTATTTCCTGTCTGGAGCGTTTGAGGCAGTTACGATAGCATTGGCGATGATCGTCTGCAATGCCTTTATCAATGCGGGGCTGCCGTCTTTTACGGGGAATT
>CATLBO010000232.1 GCA_949879025.1 uncultured Hungatella sp.
CCTCATTGCCTGGGAACAGGCGGAAATACTTCTTAGGCGGATTCTCCATAAAATCCTCCCGTTCAATATAAAGTTCCCTTCCAAAGGGAACCAGACGCTCTCCCAGCTCCTGGTTCTCCAGGTTATTGGGTATGGACAGCAGCTCTGTCTGGCCCTGGGGATAATTATCAATTACCAGTCTTACCGGGTCAAGGACAGCCATCATCCTGGGCTTTTTCAGCTTCAGATCTTCCCTGATACAGTATTCAAGCATGGCATAGTCTACAGAACTGTTGCCCTTGGCCACACCTACCAGATCCACAAATTTTTTTATGGATTCCGGCGTGTATCCTCTTCTCCTGAGTGCAGCGATTGAAACCAGACGCGGATCGTCCCATCCGTCTACGATTTTGTCTTCTACCAGCTTTTTGATGTACCTCTTTCCTGTTACAACATTAGTCAGATACAGTTTAGCAAACTCAATCTGTCTCGGCGGGTTCTCAAATTCACACTCTCTTACCACCCAGTCATACAAAGGCCTGTGATCCTCAAATTCCAAGGTGCAGATAGAGTGGGTAATATGCTCAATGGCATCTTCTATGGGGTGGGCAAAATCATACATGGGATAAATGCACCATTTATCTCCAGTATTATGATGGCTCATACGAGCCACTCTGTAGATAACCGGATCTCTCATGTTAATGTTGCCGGAAGCCATATCAATCTTGGCTCTCAGCACCTTTTCCCCGTCCTTATATCTGCCCTCCTTCATCTCCTCAAAAAGCTTCAGATTCTCCTCAATGCTGCGGTTTCTGTAAGGGCTTTCCTTTCCTGGAGTCTTAAAATCTCCCCGGTACTCCCGGATCTGCTCTGCGCTCAGATCACAGACAAAAGCCTTTCCTTTCTTAATCAGCAGAACCGCACACTCATACATCTGCTGAAAATAATTTGATGCAAAAAACAATCTGTCTTCAAAATCAGCTCCCAGCCACTTTACATCTTCAATAATAGACTGAACAAACTCTTCCTTTTCCTTTGTGGGATTGGTATCGTCAAACCGCATATTAAACTTTCCGCCGTATTTCTGAGCCAGTCCGTAGTTTAGCAAAATAGACTTGGCATGTCCGATGTGAAGGTAGCCGTTAGGTTCCGGCGGGAAACGGGTCTGTACATGATCGTAAACCCCTTCTGCCAAATCTTTGTCAATCTCCTGCTCTATAAAGTTTCTGGAAACTTCTAATGCTTCTCTGTTGTCTTCCATAATCTTCCTCCATTGCTTCCAATATTAGGCTATCATACCATATTTCTTTCCCCAAGGAAAGGGGGTTTTCATTCTGATTCGGGAATTGTTTCCCGGTCTGCCCCGTTGATTGCCTTCGGAGAGTTGTATTGGGCCACCTGCTCCCTTATCAGGGCCATCGCCGCTGCCACAGTATTTTCGGTTCCACACCTATCTCCACTGTTGTGTGGATACCTTGTGCTTTTTAGGGGTATGTGTGTAATCGGAGTATTATGTCTGCAGCACAAAAAAACCCTGAAAATACGGCATTTATCAAATAAAACCGCTATTTCCAGGGATTTCTCTCAAGAGCTGATGACGGGACTCGGACCCGTGACCTCCTCACTACCAATGAGGTGCGCTACCACCTGTGCCACATCAGCGTCTTCAAAGCTTAATGTATGTTTAAGCCTTAGATATATTATCATGCCTTTAGACATTTGTCAACAAAAATATGAATTTTTTCAAAATATTTTTTACAGCGTTAAATATGAATCTATTATCTTTGGAATCTGCAGCGGCCAAGCCTTTTTGCAGCACTTCGTTCAAAAAATTATATTTGCAATTCCCCTCTGTACTCATCCCATATAAAAACGCTTTCCGGCGTTTCACCACCAGCATACTTCATACTCTCCAGCTGTACTGTGTCCAGCCAGCAGCAGTGGCAGCGTTCCTTGCAGGAATGGTCAGCCTACAGCAGCCTGATTCCTCAAGCTGCTGTTATGTAAGTTTCTGTTCAGTGCTCAGTTCAAAACAGTACCTGGCTTCCCGTTCCCAGCAGATTGTAAAAGTGGCATCCGGCAAAGCCGCATAAAGCTTTTCCCATAGGTTCTGGATGCAGCACTTTATGGTATTGCTTTCATTGCCAAGTCCATCCTCGCACCACACTTTCTTTCGTTTTACATCATAGTATCATCACGTAAAGCCTCTGCCAGGCTGATCTTAAGTATCTTTTTCCCACCAAGGTAATATGCCAATGCCACAAACGCAAAAACGGCTAAGACAAACAGCAGAATCGGCACTACCGGAGCCACTTTGATAAATTCCATAGGTTCCAAGTAACTGGCTTTTATGATAAATGCCGCAGTCACTGTTGTCAGCGCCAATGCCACAAGCACCGGCCCCCCGGCAGTCACCAAAGCCTCAATACAGAATATTTTCCGTATTCCTTCCGGTGTAAGCCCAACAGACATATACCGGGCAAATTCCCGTTTCCTTTGACGCAGGAAACCAAAGGTATGAGAAAACA
>CATLBO010000233.1 GCA_949879025.1 uncultured Hungatella sp.
GCTGCGGCCTTTGTATGGCTTATGGAAACGAAGACTTTGCTGAATGGTGCAACGGATTTTTCAGTGACATCAGGGCCGAGGGCCTTTGGGCTCAAATGCAGGATGATGCTGCATCAAGCCTTGACGCAGAAGCTCTCAAAGCATTTACCGTAAAATAGGAAAAACAGCAGAACCAATGTTGCTTCGTTAAGTGTGCCGCAGGCCCGTCAGAAGATGGTTTTCGGCAGGCAAAAGCAGGATTGACTAAATGGAAACGACATTAGCAACAGAACTGTCACAGCTTTTCAGTGACAGTTCTGTTGCTAATAAAATATGCTTGGCGGTTTCAGTGCCAGATGCTGAGACATTTTGAGAGCCATATAAGAAAAACAGGAGGAAGAAAGTATGCCATATATTAAGAGAAAACAGCTGGCGGGCATGGGAGTCCACTACAAATTCTGTACGCTGGAGCAAATGCTGGACGCTCAGGCAGCAGCAGGCTACCAGACAATTGAACTGCTGGGAATTGCCCCTCAATTCCTTTTAGACGAGCGCGGCTATGAGGACCCGGTAAGAATCCGCAGAATGGTAGAAGACAGGGGCCTTCATATTGGGTGCTTTACCCCGGAATGCGCATGCTACCAGTACCTGATGTGTGCGCCGGAAAATGGGGTATTCCATGAAAAAAGCATGGAATATTTCAAAAGGGGGCTTGAGGCAGCAAGCAGGCTTGGCGCAGAAAAGCTGCTGACCAACTGTATCGGAGGCGCATGGGATGAAGAGTATGAGGCAGTTTATGACCGTGCGGTTCGCAGCTTGTCCCAACTTGGAAAAATCGCTGAAGGATATGGGATTACGATTGCAGTAGAAACAGTGCGTCCGGAGGAGAGCAAAGTAATCATAAAGCTTCCAGAGCTGGTAAGGCTTTTAAAAGATGTTGACAGTCCCAATGTAAAAGGAGGCCTTGACACAACAGCCATGGGAGTGGCTAATGAAACGCCTCGGGAATGGTTTGAGGCTCTTGGAGACGACCTGGTACATATGCATTTTATTGACGGCAGGCCATATAAGCATTTGGTATGGGGAGATGGTTTATATCCGCTGGCAGACTATCTTCAGATTCTGAACGATTACCATTACGAAGGACTATTAACTCAGGAAATCACGGATTTTCGCTACTATGATGATCCAGGGCTTGCAGATAAAAGGACAGTGGATGCATTTCGGCCATATTTCATTGAGGAATAGCAGGAAGGAGAAGAATAAAATGCCATATATTCGAAGAGAACAGGTAGCGGGAATGAACCATCACTACCATTACTATACACTGGATTACTTTTTGCGGGAGCAGGCTGGGCTGGGACTGAAAACCATTGAATTCTGGGCTGGCTCTCCCCACATCTGGATGGATCATTATACGGCTTACGATACAGAAAAGGTGAAAGATCAGATTGCATCCTATGGCTTTCAGATTGCCTGCGTGACTCCTGAGAATACCATGTATCCCTGTCAGACGTCTGCCTGGATGGAAGAACTGAGGGAAAGAAGTTTTAATTATTTTTCAAACGGGATCTGCCTTACAGCTGAACTTGGCTGTGATAAAATGAGCATGAACTGCGGCTGGGGCTTTGTGGGAGAGAAAAAGGCAGAGGCTTTCAAACGAAGCGCAGAAATGCTTGCACGGCTTGCAGATGTAGCAGAGAAAAACGGAGTTCTTCTAATGATCGAATCTTCCTGCAGGGATGTAAGCAATGTTGTATGCACGCTTTCTGACATGAAGGCAATGATAAATACTGTAGGACATCAAAACCTGAAGCCTATGATTAACACTACGTCAGTCAGCTGTGCGGAAGAAATGCTGGAGGAATGGTTTGATGCTTTTGGGGCGGATATTAAACATATCCATTTTGTGGACGGAAACCCAGAAGGACAGCTGATCTGGGGAGACGGAATACACAGTTTGGCTAAGTGGCTGGAAGTGCTGGAACGTTACGGGTATGAAGGAAGCCTTGGACAGGATATAACAGACGGCCGCTATTTTGAACATCCGGAATTTTTTGACAAGAGAAATATAAGAAACCTGGAGCGGTATATAAAAGAGTGAGCTGAGAAAGAGTTTATACTATAATCATAAGAGAATTTTACTTTTGCCTGGGAGAATCCATCCTCTGTTAGAATTTTAACAGGACATGGATTCCCCCAGGCCGTCAGGCCTCTTAAAGAACATGAATACCTAAACATCAGCGTTTACAAAAGAAAATCTGCATGCATCTTGCAACAGACACACCACCATGCATGAAAGCCTGGCAGGTGCAATTGGCATCCCTGAAAGGATGCCGCCTATTCGGCGGCGGGACTTTTAATGTAGTCTGAGAATTATATATAGAAATTTATAGAAAGCTGACTTGAAATTTTAAATTCCAGTGCAGAGTTAAATTCCACCGGGTTTTAAAATTTCCCATATTTATTGCTTTTTAAGGAGCAAAACATCCTTATATCTGCTATAATTAAACCAACTTCTCGAAA
>CATLBO010000234.1 GCA_949879025.1 uncultured Hungatella sp.
CCCTCGGCAACACTCTTGACAAACTTCATTGCAGCAGCCTCTACTGCCTGATATTCCTTTAATTCTGCTCTCATTGTAATAGCCTCCTTAAATTTTTTTGACATTATATAAAGCATTCTGCCTCATACCATAATGAATAGATTAAATATTGTTCCCTACTTCATAGCCGTCCCATACAGCATGAAGGATCGTGCTGACCTTCTGACCATCGCCAATCTCATAAACGGCAGCACCGCATCCTTGGAGCTCCTGCGCCATGGATGGAACTGGACGGAAACCGACTGCGATCACAACCGAATCTGCATCAAATGCCTTTTTCTGACCATCGCTCTCCAGAATAACCCTGCCATCTTCCACAGCAGAAAGACGGTGGTTCTCCAATACAGCCACATGATGATGTTCAAACAGATCCGGGATCATCTGGCCATTTGGAATCGGGGATGGGATACCTGCCGACAAAATCTTAGGCAGGGCTTCCACAACCGTAACCTCTTTGCCGTCCTGTGCATATTCTAATGCCATTTCACAGCCAACCAGACCGCCTCCGATTACCATGACTTTTTGCCCGACTTTTTCCGGATGTGCAAATGCTTCCATACAGTCAATTACCTTTTTATCATCTATTCCCGGCACTTTCGGCGTGACAGGGACGGAACCTGCTGCCACAATGATCACATCTGCATCCATATTGCGGAGCTGGTCAGCAGTAACAGCTTCCCCGGTATGGATCTCCACAGGCAGTACCTTTAATTCATTCTGATACCACGCATTTAATTCCCGTACCTCTTTTTTGAAGCTGTGGGAGCCGCCAGGAATCAGATTGCCGCCCAGAGACTCATTCTTTTCATACAAAGAAACTTTATGTCCACGCATGGCTGCGGTTCTGGCAGCCTCCATACCGGCAACACCGCCGCCCACGACCACAACCTTTTTCGGCTGTACGCAGGGACGGAGTGCATACCTCACTTCCCGCATTGCTGCCGGGTTTACTGCACAGGTAGGCTGTTTTCCCTGCTGGAGCCTTGTGATACACCCCTGATTGCAGGCAATGCAGGGACGGATCTTCTCCGTATGTCCGGTCAGCACCTTGTTTGGATACTCCGGATCTGCTAAAGCAGCACGCCCAAGGACAACTGCATCAATCTTACCATCCCGTATCGCCTTTTCCGCAATATCTGCTTCATTCATGCGGCCGCCTGCCAGAATCGGGATATTAACGGCTTCTTTTGCCTTCGCTGCCAGTTCCACCAGATACCCTTTCGGCATATACATAGGCGGGCAGGCATAGTAGAAGGAATCGTAAATACCTGTATCTACATTCAGACAGTCATAGCCATAGGATTCCAGCAGCTTCGCTATCTCAATCCCTTCTTCCAGTGTACGGCCAATTTCCTCCTCACCAGTCAAACTTGCCTGCTCAAATCCTTTTACAAAGGTTTTCAGTCCAAGACGCATACTGACTGGAAAATCACTGCCGCATTCCTGCTTAATACCTTCCAGAATTTCCTTTGCCGCCCGTAAACGGTTTTCCAGGCTGCCGCCATATTCATCAGTGCGGTGGTTCATCATGGACAGGGCAAACTGGTCAAGCAAATACCCCCAGTGGATGGAATGAACCTCTACGCCAGAGAAACCCGAATCCTTTGCAATTTTAGATGCCTTTACAACGGACTCAATTTTAGATTTGATCTGGTCACGGGTCAGTTCCGGTGAAACTTCCCCCGGATGCCGGAAAACATGTACAGAAGACGGTGCCGGAAGATTGGGGTAATTCCGCCCAAGTCCCATAGTAATCTGAGCAAACACCTTCGTACCGTAAGCACCGACCCGCTCATTTAGTTCTGTTGCTGTCATCTTAAATGCATCTGGATTCTGCAAGATTGTGGGCCCAACCCCGGTATACGGGTCAACGGTTCCATCGGCTGCGATTGCCCCGGTAAAAATCAGGCCAAAGCCACCTTTCGCCCTCTCTACAAGATATTGTATCGTTTCGTCTTTCAGACCACCTCCCGGAAGATGGTGCTGTCCGCCGCCAATTGGCGCCATACAAAACCTATTCTTAATGGTCAGTCTGCCAATCTGAAGCGGCTTTCCTAAATACTCATAGTTCTGCATGTCTGTGCCTCCTTTACCTGCAGGATTGACTTTTCCTGCTGTTGATATTATAATTATAGCAAGAATAAAACAGAAAACAAGTACGCACCTTTAAGTGCGATACTAACACGAAAGTTATATACTTACCTAAAGGAGAGTGTAAAAATGGGCGAACGCTGCATATCACAAGAATGCCTGGAAACAACAGGTTTTAGCTACACATTATCCCTCATCAATGGGAAATACAAAATGACAATTCTTTATACGCTTATGGAATTTGGTATTGTCCGGTTTAATGAAATGAAAAAATATATTGGGGAAATTTCTTATAAGACGCTTAGTTCTACCTTAAAGGAATTGGAAGCAGATCAGTTAGTACACAGAAAAGAATATCCCC
>CATLBO010000235.1 GCA_949879025.1 uncultured Hungatella sp.
CTTTAGGGGTGATTTTGATATTTTTGAGAAAAGAAAAAAGATTTCGTTCCATTTCAAATAGGGTTTCGTTCCCTCCCGGCGAAATACGAAAAATATCTGCCGATATAAAAAGTAAAAAGAACTGCCCGTGGGGAAGCTGTTTCTCATGGGAAACGAATTGCAGGTGATAAAGATTGAATATAGCCATATGCGATGACGAGAAAGCCATCCGGGAACAGATAAAGGAACTGATAGAAAAAACGGGCTTATGCCCTGAACTTTTTGAAACAGGGGACAGCCTGCTTGCCGCTGGGAAGCAGTTTGACATTGTTTTCCTCGACATACAGATGGAGGGGACAAATGGCATTGAAACAGCGAAGAAGCTCCGGGAAAGGGACGGAGATACCATACTGATCTTCATAACGGCTATCCGGGAATATGTTTTCGAGGCGTTTGACGTGGCGGCGTTCCACTATCTGCTAAAGCCTATCGAGGAAGATAAATTCCGCGAGGTGTTCGGGCGGGCAGAGAAGGAACTGGAAAAAAGGAAAAGTAAACGGCGGGAGACGGTATTCGTAAAGACGAGGAACCGGAGCTTCACGCTGGAAAAAGACAGCATCCTTTATGTTGAGAGCAGGGCGAAGAAGGTGGAGATTCATACCAGAGAGGAAACCATAGAGGCATATGCCTCCATGAACGAGCTGGAAGCACAGCTTGGGGAAGGGTTCTACCGCTGCCACAGGGGGTATCTGGTGAACATGGCATATGTGGCGGAGTACGACAGTGAGAGCATCACCCTGAACAATGGGGAGTATATCTATCTGGCAAAGGAAAAGTACGGGGAATTTGTGAAAGCCTATATGCGGTATCTGAGGAATGGGGTGAATGAGGATGCTTGAATGGATCATGGGAATACTTGGCATTCCGCAGTATCTATTTGAGGGGTACTGCATCCAGTTCTTTTTTGGCAGGTTTGCGGAACCAAAGCTGTGCAGGAGGAAGAAAGCACAATGGGCAGCCGGGATTGTATGGATTGCAATAAGGATTATCAGCGGATGGTTATTTCGTGAAACAGACAGTGTGACACTGGTTCTGGGGCTGATCTTTACCACGGCTGTACTTTTTGTTTTTTGTGTGGGCTGGTACAAAGGGAATATCCTGCTGAAAATATTCCTGGTCATTCAGTTTATCGCCCTTCGTGAACTGGCATTTTGGACTGGGTACAGTTTTCTCTATATTGGAAATGAATTGATAGATGTGCTTGTGCGTGAGGCCGGCAATAGCATGGCGCTGGCAGGATATTTACCTGCGGCGGCAGGAGTGCTGGCCTGCCTGTCGGTGGCGCTTGTGGAAATCATAGAAGGCATCCTGCTCCTGGCTTCCATAAGAAAGATTGCAGGAAGTTATCATTGCAGGGAGAAAGGGCGGATGGATAAGGAAGTGGTCTTCTATCTGCTCCCAGCCGTGGCGGGGGTTCTGGTTTCGGTGCTTGTGCGCCTGCTGTTGATCGCAGTTACGGATGGCGTCCCGGTGCTGCTGTATGAAAGGCATCCGGCTCTGTACCTCATCATTCCCATGACAGCGCTTGTATTGCTTGGGGCTGTCGTGTTCAGTTTCCGCATTTATCAGAACATGGCGGCCCTGCAGGAAGAACGGGCGGAGAAGATCATACTGGAAAACCAGATCACGCAGATGCAGGGTTCCATGGTGGAAATGGAGCATCTGTATGACGGGATACGCTCGGTGAAGCACGATATGAAGAACCACATGGCAGTCCTGCAGAACCTGATACGGAAAAAGTACAGCGGGGAGGATGAGGAAATCCGGCAGTATTTTGAGGGTATGTATCAGTCGGTGGAGCAGCTTGACAACAGGGTGCATACGGGCAATGCAGTCAGTGATGCGGTGGTGGGCAGCAAGTTCCGTTATGCGGAAAAAAAGATAAAAGGCATCAAACTGGATGCGAAAGGTTTCATGCTTTCAGATGCCGTTACGATAAAGGCTTATGACATGGGAATCATCCTGAACAACGGGCTGGACAATGCGATTGAAGCCTGCATACGGATGCGTGAGAAACAGCCGGATGCAGGAGCCTATATCACGATCCGGTCTTTCAAGGCAAAGAATATGTATTTTATAGAGATTGAAAACAGCTTTGATGGTTCGGCACTGTCCCGCAAGGATAGCGGCCTTCCCATATCAACAAAAGAGGATAAGGAGGTGCATGGGATAGGGCTAAAGAATATCAGGAAATGTGCAGTAAAATATGGCGGCGATTTAGACTGCATTGTAAAAGGCAATAAATTCACGCTGTCGGTCATGGTAAAAAGTTAATCGGTAGGAAGGAGAAAAATTATTATGAGCATTTTAGGAGTAAACGGAGCTTTGGCGGGCGCATACCAGTATGCGAACAGGACACAGAAAACATCGGCAAACAAGGCAAGTTTTACGGAGCAGTTGCAGAAAACGGGAGAAGCGGCGGAAACATCAAAGGTGGATGCATA
>CATLBO010000236.1 GCA_949879025.1 uncultured Hungatella sp.
TATTGCCAAAGAGGAAAGGGGCTATCTGGAGAAAGCCTCGGCCAAAGACCTGGACAGCAAGACAGCCAATGTGGGAAGGAACAAATTTACAAAGTATGCAAGAGACTTATACCCAACTCTCCAGGGACAGCCGTGGTGCGATATGTTTGTGGACTGGTGTTTTGTCAAGGCCTTAGGGGAAATTGGCACCAGGAAGCTTTTAGGCGGTTTCAGCGCCTACACTCCCACATCGGCCAAGTATTTTAAGGATAAAGGGCTGTGGAGAACATCCCCGCAGCCGGGAGATCAGATATTTTTTGAAAATACGGTGCGGATTTACCATACCGGAATTGTGGAGCGGGTGACCATTGACAGGGTTTATACTATTGAAGGCAACACCAGCGGAGCAGCCGGAGTGGTAGCCAACGGCGGCGGGGTGTGGGCCAAGTCTTACCACCTGTCTCATCAGGGAATTGCCGGGTATGGACGGCCTGACTGGTCACTGGTGGAAAAGCCGAAATACAAGACAGGGTGGAACAAGGATGAAAACGGCTGGTGGTATGCAGACACGGATCATACTTATAAAAAATCTGTCTGGGAGATTATTAACGGCCATAAATACCGGTTTAACCAGGACGGCTATGCCCTGACTAACTGGCATGAGATCGATGGGAAATGGTACTATTTTGAGCCAAGGCCCGGGCATCCCCTGGAGTGCGCTCTGTACACCACAGACAGCGACGGGGCGCAGAGCGTGGGGGTATTTTAACAGGCCAAGGGGGGTAAGAAGGCACACATAATGAAGCCCAGAGAACTTTAATCGTTCTCTGGGGAGCATAAAGCCTGCTGTGCGGCGATGGTGGCAAGAGTATCTCCCAGCTGGGAGAAAATGGAGCCCATAAGGCCAATTTCATCTGCAGATTTTTCTTCGGCGATACAGCAGGCAATGGCGGAAATCATCATAGTAAGCTGGCAGGGATTCATAAGCTTCTCCAGGGCGCCCCAAAACCGGCGGCAAAGAATCTTTCTATATATTATGCACTGCAGCAAAGGATTATTTCATCTCTTTCAGCGCCTCTTTTACATCTTTTTTAAACTGCTTCCAGGCATCTTCATCATCCACGAAATATTTGGGACAGCCTTTCTCGCTTACGTCATAATGACGGATAACGTCATTGGCGGACAGATCCAGCTCACTGCAGAGCCATGCGGTCAGCTTTACCAGGGAGTCATAAGTTTCCTGATTGTACTGGCCGGTTTCGTCCGGATGACAGGTTTCAATGGCAATGGTGTCATTGTTGCGAGGGGCATTGGCATAGGCCATTTCACTGACGGGAATGCATTGGAGGACTTCCCCGTCCAGGCCTACGATAAAATGGCTGGAAGAGGAGGAACCGCTTTTCTGAGGGTCCTGGTCCGCCAGGCTGTCAAAGTATTTGCGGTTGGCTTCTGCGCTGGTGCCGGGATTGCCTACATAGTGGATGACAATGCTGCGGACCCGCTTTAAGGATACGTCAGGCCGGGAAAAGATATTTTTCCGGATAAAATTCTGGTCAATCCAGCCAGGGGCTTTTATGGATTTCAGATCTATGGTGTAAGGCTTTTCATAGCCCCACTTTAGGTATCCGCCGCCAAATCCGGTACCGAATCCTAAGACAAAAGCCAGGATGCCTGCAACAAGGGCTGTGGGAAAGCCGCCAAAAAAACTGCGTCTCCTGTTTCTTGAGCCTCGTCTGCGGTCCGGGGCAATATAATAACCTCCTCTGGAAGACTGGGGCTGTATCTGCCTGATGGTATCGTAATCCCGGTCAAAATCAATATCATCGGTGTAATCATCATTTCTCATACGTAATCCTCCCGTGTTTAAATATGTATTATAACACTGCTTTTTGAAAAGAAGTATACCACGTTGTTCAGGTTCCGTCTATATGCTGAATATATTGGTTTTGCTGGTATTAATCAGGAAAAACTATGTGCAACAGGAAAAAGCGGTAATATTATTACTAAAAATGAAGAAAGAGGAATTGACATTATGCATAATTTGTGACAAAATATACACTTAAGGGCTGATTTGAAAGAAGTCCAATAGATATTTTTATCTTTGGCGGCATTTGTATCGACAACTTGGCTGCTGAAAAAAATTAACGTAAAAGGAGAGAGGCAAGTGAAAAAGGTATTATGTTCAATCTTGGCAGGCGCTCTGGCAGTAGGCCTGCTGGCAGGCTGCGGCGGAGGCGCAGATTCAGGAAAAGGTGAAGGCGGTGCTGCAGGCGGAAGCCAGGTCATCAATATCGGCATCAATACAGATGTAAGTTCATTAGATCCGCATAACCACAATGATACGGCATCCGCTTATGCTACCAGGCATATTTACAGCAATCTGGTGCGCCTGACTGACAAGAATGAATTCGTAGGAGATTTGGCGGAAAAGTGGGAATTTGTAGATGATGTGACTGTTGAATTTACCTTGAAAGAGGGCGTTAAATTCCATGACGGCTCC
>CATLBO010000237.1 GCA_949879025.1 uncultured Hungatella sp.
GCTCCCCATGATATGCTTTGTTGTCTCCTTTTCCGTCAGGATTAACCGCAGGGTCATGTATGTGGAGTATCTGTCCCAGGAAATTCAGAAGATTCGGGAGGAGGGCTTTGGAAGGAGCATGGAACTGCAGGGTGACGATGAAATCACCCGGCTGTGCGCCGTCATCAACGAGATGTCCGTCCAGCTCAGGGAAAAGGAAGAAAGGGAAAAAAGGCAGCAACAGAGTAAGAACGAGCTGATTACCAATGTTTCCCATGATCTGCGCAGTCCTCTTACCTCAATCATCGGCTATGTGGAGCTGCTGAAAGAGACGGGGCCTGAAGACAGGCAGCGCTTTGATGAATATATTGAAGTGGTAGAGCGACGTCTGACGGGGCTTAACGGGATGATTAACGAACTGTTTGAATATACAAAGCTGAACTCCGCCGACCGGTTTCCTGACATGGAAAAAAGGGATGTGATGGAACTGCTGCGGCATATCCTTTATGAATATAAAATTCTTATGGAAGCAGAGGGCCTGACTCTTTCATGGCATCTGGAGGCGAAAAGCCATGCCGCCTGTATCAATACGCAGCAGATGGTACGGGTGTTTCAGAATCTTCTGGACAACACGCGCAGATATGCCGCTCGTTCCGCTCCGGTAACCGTAACGGCACAGGACACGGGCCGACTCCATATCTGTATCACGAACCAATTGACGGATGCTCACGCCATTGAGCCTGATCGAATTTTTGAGCGCTTCTATTGCGGAGACCGGGCCAGAAGCACCGCCCAAAGCTCCGGGCTGGGGCTTGCCATTGTAAAGCGTATCGTGGAACTCCACGGGGGTGAGGTCGATGCATCGTTGCAGGGACAGGAACTGTCCGTTCATCTGTTTCTCAGATAGAAGAAATCTGCCATGCAATCGGATAAGCCTTTTGCATGGCAGCTATTCTTTTTCCGTTTACCTGGCATTCGTCATAAGTTTTATCATTCTTCTGCTTATTCCAGAGGATATTTATCTGTCAGTTCTTTCACCATCCTGCGCACTTCTTCGGAAGCCGCTTCTCCCTCTTTCACCATTCTGGCAATACATTCCGCTACTTTATCCATATCGGCTTCTGTAAATCCTCTGGATGTAACAGCCGGAGTTCCCAGACGGATACCGCTGGTTACAAAAGGAGATTTGGGGTCATTGGGAATGGTATTCTTGTTGCTGGTAATATTAACGGAATCCAGCAATTTCTCCACTGCCTTTCCTGTAAGTTCATACGGCGTTAAATCCACCAGCATCAGATGGTTGTCCGTTCCGTCAGAAACCAGTTTTATCCCTCTGTCTTTCAGTCCCTTTGCCAGAGCCTGGGCATTTTTTACAATGTTCTGCTGGTATTCTTTAAAGCTGTCTTCCAGCGCTTCTTTGAGGCACACCGCTTTTGCGGCAATCACATGCATCAGCGGGCCTCCCTGGGTTCCTGGAAAAATCGCCTTGTTAAAGTTGAACTTGTCCGCCATTTCCTGGCTGGCCAGAATCATGCCTCCGCGGGGCCCCCGCAGTGTTTTGTGGGTGGTGGTGGTTACCACATGGGCATGGGGAATGGGGCTTGGATGGAGCCCTGCCGCCACAAGGCCTGCAATATGAGCCATATCCACCATCAGGTATGCGCCTGCCTCATCAGCAATTTCACGGAACCTCTTAAAATCAATGGTTCTTGCATAGGCGCTGGCTCCTGCAATAATCAGCTTCGGTTTACACTCCAGCGCTGTTTCTCTTACTTTATCATAATCAATAAACCCTTCGTCATTGACGCCGTAAGGTACAATATGGAAATAAGTACCGGAAAAATTCACAGGACTGCCATGGGTCAGATGTCCGCCATGATCCAGATTCATGCCCATTACCGTGTCTCCCGGCTCTAACATGGCAAACTGCACTGCCATATTGGCCTGGGCGCCGGAGTGGGGCTGTACATTGGCATATTCGCAGCCAAACAGCTCTTTTGCACGCTCAATGGCCAGATTTTCCACCACGTCCACACATTCACAGCCGCCGTAATAACGTTTTCCCGGATATCCTTCCGCATATTTATTGGTCATGGGGCTTCCCATGGCTGCCATCACTGCCTTGCTGACCCAGTTTTCTGAGGCAATCAGCTCAATGTGGCTGTTCTGCCGCTCCATTTCTTCTGTAATGGCCTGAGCCACCTGAGGATCTGCTTTCTTCACTTCATCAAATGAGTACATAGGTTCCTTTCCTTTCTCTTTTTATGTAACTTATGAAACTGTAACCTTCCATAACGATATGCTTTTCCATAATATTACTTTATCTTTCAAAAGTCAACAGCCAGACTGCACCGGCTGCCTGCAGCACCAGAATCAGGGGCATTCCCACCACAAAATACCAGTGTCTGGTCTTATGGCGGAACACATACATGCCTGCCCAGGTTCCGATACTGCCTCCGGCAACAGCAGTTCCAAACAGCGCTTTTTCAGAAATC
>CATLBO010000238.1 GCA_949879025.1 uncultured Hungatella sp.
AAACACTCTGCTGTAAAATACATCAGAATATCTGAGTCAGTACCTTCATTTAATTTGACTGATATAAGAATGATTTGGAGCACCAAGGGTGCCGAATAACAGGATTAGTACCCACGAAAAAGTGGGTAATTTACTGTCCGGGAACCGCCGCTTATAATATCATCATAAAATCGGATTGGAGGTTATCGAAGATGAATGTTACGAGCAACGGTATTGTAAACGGGGTAATCCAGCCCCAATATGGCGGGCATGGGACGTAATTCAATGAAAACGGCATCCCTACTTATTCTTTACCCTTTAAGGTGGAAGATGCGCCGCAGGAAACGGTGTCGATTGCAATTGTTTTGGAGGATAAGGACGCATACCCGGTGACAGGGGGATTCGCAGGGATACACTGGCTGGCGGCAAATATTACCCGTTTTGAGATCAAAGAGAATGAGAGTTGGACGGCGGATGATTTTGTGCAGGGAAGGAATAGCTGGACGAGCGTACAGGGCGGTGAGCAGTCCACGGAGCTTTCCTTTTATTACGGCGGGATGACACCGCCTGATAAGCCACACATTTATGAGCTTCATGTGTATGCCTTGGATAAGATTCTGGATTTGGAGAAGGGCTTTCTGCTAAATGAGCTTTACCGTGAAATGGACGGTCACATCTTAGGGCAGTTTACCCTGAAAGGGATATATGAAAATTAGCTGTCTGAAAGTCGGCGGGCGCACAATAAAAACAGTTGTGGCAGTATTCCTGTGTCTGCTGACAGGCACAATAAGGAAATCGGACACAGCATTCTATGCCGCCATTGCCGCTATGCTATGTATCCAGAGGACTGCGGAGGACAGTCTCCGTGAAGCGTTTAACCGGGAGCTGGCAACGGTTATAGGTGGGGCTTTTGGAATAATGGTCATGATTTTTGAGAAAAATGTTTACCGTATTCCATGTGAAATAGTAAGATATTTTCTGCTGTCCGTACTGCTTATCCTTATTATCAAATTTTCTGTTCTGATTAAGAGGGAAAAGGGGACATTCCTGATGTGTGTTGTTTTTCTGTGCATTACCGTGACGCATGGAAATGATGAAGTACCATTGCTTTTTGGTTTTGCCAGAATTGTGGATACCACGATTGGCATTGTAGTTGCTCTGGTAATCAACCAGTTTCCAATTGGCAGGGGATAAAGCCGCCATATAAATATAAGGAATAGACTGTATTGCTGGCATATAGGTCATCTGTGCAAGGCATATACGATAATGTTCATTGCTATTCAAGCTGAAAGTAAATCTGGCAGGTAACCATAGTACATTATATTTGCATAGTGGATTTACCTGGCTCTTTCATTTTGCCCTATGATATGCTATAATATATTTCATATGCGAAAACAAATTTTAGGAGGAATCATGAAGCAGGTTTCATTGAAGATAGGGGAGCGGTTAAAAGAAATCCGAAATACAAGGCAGCTCACGCTGGATGATGTTGCGGAACTTACTGGCGTCAGCAAGCCAATGGTAGGGCAGATCGAGCGCGGGCAGTCCTCGCCCACCATCAACATTTTATGGAAGATTTCAACAGGGTTGAAAATTCCATTATCCTTTTTCTGCAAACAGGAAGAAGCGGAATATATGGTCGTTGGGCTTGATGGGGAAAATGCGATCACGGAGGAAAACGGAGGGATGCGGGCTTACCCGCTGTTTCCCTTTGACCCGGTGCGGAATGTGGAGGTGTTCTATATTGAGTTTGATGCAGGAGTGCGCCATGAATCGCTCCCTCATGTAACAGGCGTGGAAGAATATGTTTTTCTGGTGCAGGGGACGCTGAAAATGGTAATAGGCGGGAAGGAAGTGCTGCTGGAGGAAAAACAGTCAATACGCTTTCGGGCGGATGTTTCCCATGCATACCACAATGTTTCAGATAAAGCCTGCATCGCCTATAATGTGATATTTTATCCGAACAACTAAAGGGAGGGAAAATCCTCTGCTCCTGCATGGGCAGTCGCATTTTCCTTCGGAAAACGAGGAGGATTATAAAATGTATGAATTGGTTCAGGCCAGTAAGAAATGCTATTACATAAACTGCCCGGTGAAGATAGGCGTCTATGTGGCGGACGGGGAGAATGTCTATCTGGTTGACAGCGGGAATGACAAAGATGCAGGACGGAAGGTCAGGCAGATTCTGGATAAGAACGGCTGGCATCTGGCGGCGATTCTAAATACCCATTCCAATGCGGATCATATCGGCGGGAACAGATACCTGCAGGGGCAGGCGGGCTGTAAGGTTTATTCCGGCGGCATAGAGGCGGCTTTCACGAAATACCCGGTACTGGAGCCGTCTTTCCTTTATGGTGGTTATCCGTGTAAGGATTTGCGGCACAAGTTTTTGATGGCGCAGGAGAGCGATGTGACGGATTTTTCAGATGAAAGTTTTCCGAAGGAGATTGAAGTGATACCCTTGCCGG
>CATLBO010000239.1 GCA_949879025.1 uncultured Hungatella sp.
TGCCTGTGGAGCTGGACGGCGATGTGGCAGACAAGAAGTTCATGGACGAGATTGTGAGGATGCTGGCGTTGGAAGATAAACTGCAGAATATGCCGAATAACCTTTCCGGCGGACAGCAGCAGCGTGTTGCCATCGCCCGCGCCCTGATCACCAAACCGGCCATCATCCTGGCCGATGAGCCCACCGGAAATCTGGATTCCAAGACCAGCGCCGATGTACTGGGGCTTTTAAAGCGTACCAGCATGGAGTTTAACCAGACCATTGTTATGATTACCCACAATAACGAGATTGCCCAGCTTGCTGACCGGATCGTAAGGATTGAGGACGGCAGGATCGTGGAGTAAGGAGGTGGCAGACTATGACATGGCCTTTTGAGAATGATACCAGCGCTATCATTAAAAAATTAGCGACTGCTCAATTAAAGAAAGAGCGTTTGAAGAAAATTTTTACGGTTACTGCAATTTCATTGGCAACATTTTTGATGGCGTCCGTATTGCTTCTGGTTTCTGGAATTATTACAGTGAACCAAAATGGAGGCAATAACATAACGGGGTCTTATCATGCGCTTATTTCCGGCATAGAAAAAGAACAATATCAGAAATTGGCTGATGATGTGCGGGTGGATCTATGCGGATTCACAGCTTCCATTGGCAGTGTGAAATCTGGAAATGACCGCCTTAATATTTCGTATTGCAACAATGATGCACTTACATTAAATGGGCTGTCTGTTGACCAGGGGAAAATGCCAGAGAAAGCGAATGAGATCCTGATTGAACAGGAATACTTAATCCGGCAGAAGATAAATGCTAAAATTGGAGATACCATCCAGCTGCCAGACCCAAACAACGGCCAGGAAAAATCCTTTCTTATAACAGGATACCTGAAAACAGGGGCGAAAGGCACTGACCGTTCCTTATATGCGGCTATGGTTTCTGAAGAATACTTCTCAGAAATGGATGGATGGGATCACTTTTCACCGGCAGTCATGCTCCGTGTAAATTTAGATGCGGGCACTGGGGATGTAAAAAAACTAATATCACATATAGCGGCTGATGCAGGCTGTAAAACAGCTCCTTCTTATAATGAAGCGTATCTGAACCTTAGCCAGCCTTCGGCATTGATGATTCTGGCGGCTGTTGCCGGGCTGGTTGTGATCGTGATCGCTGGTGTTTTGGTTATATACAACATTTTTTATATTTCCATTATCAATTCCATTAAACAATATGGACAGCTCCGCACAATAGGTATGACAGCAAAACAGATTCAAAGGCTTGTTCTCAGGGAGGGGACTTTGCTGATGCTGCCTGCAATTCCTATTGGACTGATTGCGGGAATTGCAGTGGCTTATCTTTTAATTCCACATGGATTTGGGTTATGGAATGTGCTATGGATATGCCCGGTTGTTGTTGCGTTGACCTATGCCACTGTACGCCTGTCCATCAAAAAGCCTGCTAAGATAGCCGCGGCCGTTTCACCTATAGAGGCTTCCCGCTATGAACAAAATAAGGGGCCGAAAGGTAAACATAGGCAGCACAAGCTAACGCCGGGGTCTTTGGCAGTCAACCAGGTTTTGCGTTATAAGAAAAAGAATATACTGACAGCCGCCTCCCTTGTCCTGACTGGCGTCCTGCTGTTAGGTTTATCCTCTGTCCTTTCTTCTATCAATGCAGAAGATATGTCTTTATCCGGATTTGCAAGAGGACAGTTCGTTTTAAAGATCTCGAATCAGGAGCTGATGGAAAATCCTTTGGAGATTTTGCAGGAATCAAGCCCTTTTACGGAGGAAGTGGAAAAAGAACTCTTGCAATTATCAGGTGTGCAAAAGATTATGAAGGATCAGCATCTCCCAGCTTCCTACGATCTGCAGGCCCTGGAATCAGATGCTGAAATCGTAGGATTTGAGAAAGCAGATATGGATTTGCTGCAAAGCTGTCTCTTAAATGGAAACCTATCAGATTATGGGCAAATGGCATCTGAGAATCAGATGGTGATTGGCAGGCCCAAGGACTTTGAGAAGTATTTTGGCATTCATCCAAAAGCCGGCTCGTCTGTAACGCTGAAGATTTTTGATGGGAAGCATACGGAGAACCTGGAATTTGAGATTGCGGCAGTCCTTGACGAAAATAAGATTGGAAATCATGGCGATAAAATAGATATGCTGTTATTGCCGGTTGATTCCATGCAAAAAATTGCGCACAGCAATCTGACATATCAGTATGTGATTCGTGTAGAGGATTCTTTGGAACAGCAGGCAGAAAATGAAATAGACCAGATTGTATCAGATCACCTGCGGCTGAGTGTGGATTCCATTTCTGCTGCCATTGCGCAGAATGAAAACTTTCTGCAGGGAACACAGTTCGCCCTTGCAATAG
>CATLBO010000240.1 GCA_949879025.1 uncultured Hungatella sp.
TTGAGATGATACATGGATTAAGCAGCCATGCGGATGTCCATGGGCTGCTGAAATGGATCGGGGCTTTTAAAAAGAAACCTCAGATGGTGTTTGCGGTCCACGGAGATGACGCAGTATGCGACGTGTTTGCAGAACGGCTGACAAGGGAAATGGGGCTGACGGCTTCGGCGCCGTTCAGCGGTTCGGTGTTTGACCTGGCAGAGGGACAATGGGTTACACAGACCCAGGGTATCCCCGTTGCCAAGGTTACTCCTGCCAGAAAACGGGCTGACTCCATATTTGCCCGCCTTGTGGCTGCAGGCGAGCGGCTTGCCAGGGTTATTCTTCACAATGAGGGAGGAGCCAATAAAGACCTGGCCAGATTTGCGGATCAGATTCATGCATTGTGTGATAAGTGGGACAGATAGGAGGAAAATTTTTAAGTAAATCTTACAATATATTACTAATTCTGTATGTGTATTCCATTTAAGGCCGGATTGTGATATGTTAGGTTTATCACAAAATAAAGGAATGATCTCATGAAGAATAAAGGAGTCATGATTTCACTGGCAGTTCTTGTGCTTATTGGAATGATGATCACTGCAGGCATTCATAATTTTATAGAAAAGAACAGTACCGGCAGTATGGATTTGACGACGCAGGTTACGGCAGCTGCCATGGATAGGGCGGCAGAGCCGGAGGCAGCAAAGGCAGCCCCAGAGGAAGAGATGATTATGGCGGCGGACATGGGGGCAGGTGTGGGACCGGTTCCCATGGAAGCAGCCGGGGAGCTGCAGGAAGACGGACAGCCCCAGGGCATGGCTGGAGGGCTGGAAGCCTATGCTTTGGAGCCGTTGCAGGAGATGGAAAGCGATGCGCCGGGGGAAGAGGCTGCGCCGACTTTTAGCAAGAGCAAGTCAGCTGCAGCCGCTTCTCCTGCAAAGACAAAAGATGTGCCTGAAGCCATGTTGGAAGAATGGGAGGAAGCCGGGGCGGCAGACACGATTTCCGGAGAGTCCCGGTCTTACTATGTGAAACGGCTGCAAGATCTGGACAGCCAGATTCAGAAGAACAAAGAGAGCCAGACAGGGGCCAATGTAAACAGTTCGGTAAAGTCTGCGGCATCCAGCGAGTTAAAACTGTGGGACAGTGAGCTGAACGACATCTACAATGCCATCCTGAACAGGCTGGATCAGCAGGAGTCAGAAGAACTGGTGAAAGAGGAGCGGGCATGGCTGAAAGAGAGGGACAGCCTGGCTATGGAAGCAGCTAAAAACTCTGCCGGAGGTTCCAGCGAGAGCATCGAATACACCATCTCCCTTATGGAATCTACCAGGCTGAGGGCTTACGAACTGGCTCAGCGATATGCCCATGTTCTGGAAGAGTAGGTTACAGGGTATAATTCACTGGCCATATTGAGATTTTTGATGGAAACGTATATACTCTTTACAGGCTTTATCAGTTTATGTGACAGAAAAGAGGAGACGTTTCGCCATGAAAGTACATGAATTTTCCGCCAGATTGGGAATACCTGCAAGCAAAATCCGCTACTATGATCGGAATGGGGTAATATCAGGGAAACGGCAGGAAGGGAATAATTACCGGGAATATGACATGATGGATGCCCTGGACATATACAATGCCCTTATGTTCCGCAGCTTTGACATGAGCGTCAGCCAGGCGGCAGGAATTAATTCTGAGTGCTGTTTGAAGGATATTAATGACTGGCTGCTTCAGCGCATTTTGGAAGTGGAACGGCAGATTGCCTTAGAGCAGATGCGGCTGGAAAGGCTGCAGCAGATGAAGGAATACTTTATGGGTATAAAGGAAGGCCAAACCAGGGTCGAAACATTTAAGCTGCAGAAAAATTATGAAGTATGGACCTTCGGCACAAAGGAGAAACCAGATGCCAAAACGGCCAGAATTGCAGAGACTCTGGCAGAACATCTGCCGTTTTCCTATGTAGCTTTGAAGATCCCTGAAGAAAGCCTGTTTATGGATATCTGCTATGACGTTCAGGCGGGACTGGGCATTTTGGAGGAGAACCGGGTGAAATGCAGCATTGATATGCAGGGGGCAGGTTTTGAGATTGCCGGAGCGGAGCGCCTTACCATCTGGCTGGAAAAAGAAAATCCCTTCCATTTAACACGATCTGATCTGGAGCCGATTTTTCAGGAGGCCCGCACAAAGGGAGTGGAACTGTTTGGGGATGCAGTAGGCAGGATGTACCTGGGGTATACCCGGAACGGACGGCGCGTGCATTGCTTTGCCTTGGGGATCTGCTTTCGATAAATAATTAACAAAATATGCCTTTTTTCTATTGACCTGTAAGCCGCTTACAGGTTTAAACTATTTATACCGAAAGGTAAAAATAA
>CATLBO010000241.1 GCA_949879025.1 uncultured Hungatella sp.
TCATTATCCTTCATCTTCAGCAACCTCCTTTTCTTTCTATGATGAAGGATATTTTCCTTAAATACAAAAACTATGCCGACATTTTTATGGGAATTGCAGCGGATGGCTGGATCCAACAAAATGTCGGAATAGTTTTTTTGTCGGTATAAGTAGTACTATAACGATGTCGTTATAGTACGACAAATATCATAGAAGGACTCAACCGCCAGTATCGGAAAGTAACTAAGACAAAAAGCGTATTTCCAAGCGACAGTTCCTTAGAAAAAATGTTGTATCTTGCCAGTGGGAATGTGGTGAAAAAATGGACACAGCGTTACCGGAACTGGGATCAGGTGCTCAACCAGCTAATCGTCCTGTACGGAGAGCGGTTCACACAGTATCTGTAAAAGGAAAAAGCCGGAACGTCATAGTCTGAAAAAGACGTTCCAGCCCCTCCTTATTCTATCGGCATTAGCAGTATTGCCAGAATTTCCCCTCCTTATTCTGGAGGCCGGGTGTGGGCAGAGCCCACGAAAAGATCTTTTGCTGCTAATGCCTGGTTAGCATGCAAAAAATTCAAAAAACATGTATAGAATATAATGGATTGGTAATACTATTATCAGAAAAGAAATTCGACAACATGAAAATGATAAAATTTGACAGCAAATTTCTACATATCTGACTCATATCAGGAAAGATTATTTTCCCATAGACACAAGATTTTTTACAGCCTCTTTTTTAAAGTTGATTCCGACTTCTATCATGCAGCGGCGTTCATAGTTCCTGAGTGTTCTGCTGCGTACCGTTTGCAGTGTTCCTCCGGTGTAATGAGTTCAAAAGGCTTATTATCCCGGAGCATGGCAAAAATGGTGTTACAGATTTTATGCATGACAGCCCCAACGGCAACGATCTTTTTCTTGCCGGTACATTTTCGGATGTAATAGTCATAAATGACAGGGTTCACGGGCGCATTTGCTGTTTTGTCCACTTTCAGGTTGTTGATGGCGGCCATATGCAGGATACGCCTGGCAAGGCCGGAGCCCCGCTTGGACATATGGACCCTGTCCCCATGGAACTTGCCGGAATCATTTACACCAGGGTCCATCCCGAAGTAAGCATAGAGTTTTTTGGGTGAGGAAAACAGGTCAAAGGAACCCATTTCCGCGACCAGGACGACCGCACTCAGGAAACCGACACCCGGCAGGGTCTGGAGGAGGGAGATCCGGTCACGGACCGGCGTTCCTTCCAGCCTTTCGACAGCTTTATGCAGTTCTTCGAGCATGCTGTCCAGATGCCCCTGGTATTCCCGGTAGAGTTTTATATACAGCCGGATCCGGATGGCGTTGCTTTGAAGGGCACGTCCGAAAACGGCAGCATCCTCTGCGGCGGCGTACAGGGCGTCATATTTTGCCAGGGCATACTTTTCCCCAAAGCGTGCTGTGGAACGGATCATTTCCACCACCGTTTCCTTTGGTGCGGCGATAAAATCCTGCGCAAGGGGATAGGCGTCCAGAAGCTTTAAGGAAGTCTGGGTGGTGACCTTGCTGAACACCTTCCGGTATGCGGGGAAAGACACTTTCAGTTCCGCCGTGAGCTTGAGGACAACGGCGGACTGCAGGTCCTTGAAGTAATAGTAGTCCCGTACCAGGTTGCGCAGGTCAATGACCTCATCATCCGGAATGACGGAAGTCTTCAGGGAAGCATCCAGCCCTACTTTGGCAGCTTTTTTAGAATCAAATTTATCATTATGCAGTTTTCTTACGTTCATGTTTGTGCTATTCTTAGTAATGATAGGATTAATGACCGAGCAGTCAAAACCCTTATCGCGAAGGAAGCACAGGAGCGGGATGTGGTAGATCCCGGTGGACTCAAGGAAGCAGCGGCTTTCAAGAGAATACGCCTTTTGTGCTTCCTTTATTTTTGTGACGGCAAGCTCCCGGGACTGGGGATCGGAATGAACGATCTTGAAAGGTTTCCCGGTAAGCGTGCTGTTAGGGAGCATGATGGACATCCAAGTGAAGTCTGCCCCGACATCAAGCCCGACTGAGAGATAGGGAGTGTTTTCAAGCATCTTAGGTACTTTTTGGTCTTGCATGTTTTTATCCTTTCCGGCAGGCATCCAATTCCAAAAGGCGGATACAGAACCTGGCGGCTTATACAGGTATAGCCTGAGGCCTCCCAACCAGCCAAAACATAAATCACCACCGAATGGACTGACAGACTTTCTGAGAGGTTTCGCCAGCAGAGGCCCTGCTGGTTCCCAAGGAGGAAACGTCAATGATCCTGCCTCGGTGATTATACCTCTATATTTTGTCTGGTGCATTAAGGAAACCTCAGACACGGTAAATGTTTATAACTTAT
>CATLBO010000242.1 GCA_949879025.1 uncultured Hungatella sp.
TGGTAAAATGTAAAATAAACTGATATCTAATTGGCAGCATAATATATAACCATACATAGTTTACCACGGGAACCACAACATTTCCACCCTATCTTGTCTTATTGTAGGGTTGTTTCACGAAAGATTCTAATGTGATGTTATATATCGTTTACCGTTGAATTTCATGTATCTCTCCAAAAAAGGGCATAAAATCCCCTTATTAGCTTACTTTGCGTTTTTTAGATGCCAATGTCCCATCCTTTAATACCGGCTCGGTATCGGACTGAAAATCATTTGAAGACCGATCTTTAAATTGTCACAGACATTATCTATTATATCTGGAATGCCTCCCTGCCCCTCCGGGTTTTCCATTTGGAGTAACCGCACAATATTATATGCACATTTACGAAGGAGCGACATAGTGTTCTTCCCCAGCTTTATCGTGCTTTTATCTTCTCCAAATGTTTCGTCCAGTACATAGTGGAGACGGTTCTCGATCGCCCAATGCTTTCTTTTATATTTCAGCATTTCTTCTGCATTCAGTACTTTACTTGCTGCCAGCCCAAACCATTCTGCGTCATTCCCCATCCCTTCTTCGGCCGCCCGTTTTGGCTGTTTTTTGCTCCCCTCTTCCAAAAATCCCACAAGACATGGCGTTATATCGTTCCCACGGTCATCCTGTATCTGCATGATGCGCACCTGTTTTGCCCTTCCCACACTTGCTATATAAGGGCGCCTTTCCTGTATCCCGCCGGGATCACTGTATGACTGGACGGTTCTGTATTCATATCTCTCCCTGTTCTTTTCTTCGGTTTTGGCCTCACTGTAATGGCTGCCATATTTATCCTGAAACTCTTCCGGGTTATTTTCCCTGTCTTCTGAAAGCCCTTCAAACAGCCTCATTAATTCTGCATACAGTTCCGGACAATTCTTCTTCACCTGAAGGACAAACTCCCCGCCATTGTCGTGGATTGCATTCATGATGTTTTCTGTCGCACCGATCGCATCAATTGTGATGGTACTCCCCTCTATCTCCAACAGTTCCAAAAGTTCAGGGATCGCAGTCATTTCATTTGCCTTCCCATGGATAACAAGCTGTCCGATCACCAGCCCGGACGCAGCATCGATCGCATTCAAAATATACGGTGTCTTTTCCTCCCTTACTTTGCGTGCTGCTGCCCTCAGTCCCTTCCCATCAATTGCGATATGTATCCCCCTTGGATTAAGGATCTCCCCGATCCAGTTGATAAGCGCAAGGGACACCATTTCCTCATCAACTGCAGCCAGCACTCTTGACATGGTCGATACGGATGGCACTCCGTTTGGAAACGGCATATGTCTCCGAAGTTCCTCCAAATGCCTTTTGCTCCATCTGACAATACGGCGCAGCTTTGTTTTTCCTGCCAGCAGCCCCATAATGATACAGACAAAGATTTCCGCCAGTTCATGTGGTTTTGACCGGCTGCTCCTGGGATCGGGGATATCACGCAGCCAGTCGATCAGCGGCCG
The DNA here is from genome assembly GCA_949879025.1 of uncultured Hungatella sp. Taxonomy (GTDB): domain Bacteria; phylum Bacillota; class Clostridia; order Lachnospirales; family Lachnospiraceae; genus UBA3402. Next base: position 1,489 of record CATLBO010000242.1, read on the forward strand.
TGTATGGAAGAAAGCCCTAATCCACCTCCAGTTTCAGATCCAGGCTTTCCAGCAGCTCTTTCTGTTCTTCCGATATTTTGGAAACCAGCTTTTTTCCGGAAACACTGACCATATATATAGAAGAAAGCTGCCTGAGTTCTTTAAGATCAACACCATACTCTTTCTTCATCCTTCTCTGGAGGGCAGCTTTCTGGGCTCCCAGCTGGATATGGGGTTCCAGCTGCGCCGGTACTTGCCGGATCTGGGGGATATAGGATTCCGGAGATTCCCGGACAATGATAAAATCAAGCACTTCCTGCCAGTTTTTGCCCAAGGGCTCCTTCCACCCGGCAGGGCAGAGCGCTTCCACAGACCTTGAAAATCCATACTCCTTCACAATGACCTCTGCATCATTTACAGCAACCTTTTTGGAACCGCTTTTTTTAACCCCTTCCGGGGTAATTTTTCCAATATAGGTATCTACGGGAACTGGATTTTTCTTTCCAGGGACCCGTTTTGAAGAATGCTTATACAGGTAATAATTATTTCCTACCTTTTTTACTGTGGTTCCTGTTGTTTTCTGTTTCTGTACCCAATCCGGATATACTTTTTCTGACATAATCCTTCTCCTTTCTGCATGAATATACTCCTACTATTGAATATATTATACTCTACCAGAAAGAAAAAAGCCAGCTTTTGAGGTTGTATGAGTACAAAACCTAAGTTGGCTTTTTAGAGAGCTTTATTTTATTTTTATATTTCTTCGTGAAACAGCCCTATCTGGCGGCGGTGTCCTGCGGAACTGGTTCAGCCTGTCGGCCAGCT
>CATLBO010000243.1 GCA_949879025.1 uncultured Hungatella sp.
TTAGATACAGAGAGTTTTCATGGTGATTATATCGTTACCGGAATTATGGACAGCGCAGGTGAAAAAGAGATGAATACCTGTCCTTTTGTCCTGTCAAAGGCTGCATTGACTAAGTGGGCAGGATTCGACCCTGCGGGATATCGTGCATATGTGCATTTTGAGAATGACACGAAACTGGATGAGGCGGCCATGACGGCTTCCTGCCGCGAGATTACGGAAAAATACGGACTGCCGCCGGTAGGAATGAATGACAGATATTTTGCCTATTATAAAAAAACCATAGATTTTACGGCTGTCGGTGGTATCGCATTGCTCGTCCTGATTGGCGGATATGTGGTGATCCAGAGCATTTTCCGGATCTCCGTCAATGACAAAATACAAAGCTTCGGGCAGCTTCGGATGATTGGCGCAACGCAGAAGCAGATTAAACAGATTGTAAAGCGCGAGGGGAGAAAGCTTGGCAGTATCGGGACTCTGATTGGAACAGTGCTGGGAGTGTCTGGCAGCTTTCTCCTATTTCCGAAAGGATTTCACGCCCTGTATTATGCGATAGCCGCTGTTTTAGCGGCAGCAGTCTGCTGGATTATGGTATTCATTTCCATCCGCAAGCCGATGAAAATAGCTTCCGGCATTTCTCCCGTAGAGGCAGTCCGGTTTTTGCCGGAACCAGACGCAGTACACAGGCGGAGGAAACACATCAGGCTTAATCCCGTTTCCATGGGAATCGCAAACTTCATGCGCGACTGCAAAAAAACAATCGCTATTGTGGCTTCTTTAAGTTTAGGCGGCATTTGTCTGCTGATCATTGCTTCTGCTCTTTTGACAAGATCACCCAGGCAGTATGTGCGGCAGTTCTTTCCTGACGGGGATTATGAAATTTATCTGGACTCCGAAAAATCTGAAATTGAACTTATGATTGGGGGAAATCCGTTAGGTGCCCGGTTGAAAGAAGAAATTTTGTCTATTGACGGAGTGGCTGATATCATTGAAAAAAGGGAAGCTTTTATAGGGAAGGCTGCTGTTTCGGAGGCCACGCCTGTTGCCAGTATGTGTGATATTCTGGATGAGGGAAATGAACAGGAGGCAGAACTGGCTTTAGTCAAAGGCAGTATGCCGGCGGATAAGGATGAAATCTTAATAGCTGAAAGTGTGTATAAATACTTTGGACGATCCGCAGATATCAAGATCGGTCAGACTCTGGAACTTACTGTGGAACAAAAGACCGTTCCGGTTACTTTAGCAGGTATTTTTGATACAAAGAAGGTTACAAACGGGCATGGCAGTCTGGCGATGGATTCTACGCAGGTTTTTCTCTCCAGAGACCTTGCACAGAGATTATTCCCTGAAGTTGAGAATTTTGATTATTCGTGGAATATTGTAAGCGATCCCAAAAAAGCGCAGAGCGTGGAAGCGGGTTTAAGAAATGTGATTGCAAACCATACAGACATTTCATTATGGACATTTGCTGAAAGTCTGGAGTATGAGGAAACACAAAGCAGGATCATGTTCGGCAGTATGCAGGCGCTTTCGTGGCTGGTATTCCTGTTTGGTGTGATCAACCTCATAAACACGACCCTTTCGAACCAGATGTCCAGAAAACGGGAAAACAGCATTTTGCGCTCCATTGGCCTGACCGGAAAGCAGTTATGTAAGATGAACATCTGCGAGGGCCTGTGCTATGCGTTCTTTACGATATTGACAGTCCTGATCGCGGGCATCCCGATTGCAGCTGCTGTCAGCGTAAGAATAAGCAAAATAGCCTTTGCGGGAAAGGTTGTGCCGTATCAATTCCCGGTTTTGGAAATGGGGCTGTTTATACTGGCGCTGTTGGCAGTGGAACTGCTCCTGTCCATCTGGATGGTACACAGGCAGAAAAAACAGTCCCTGATTGAACAGATGCGGGCGCTTTCGTAAATGTGAAGCCAAAGGCTGAAAGGCAGCGCATGTCTGCTTTAATCGCATAAGCGCCGAAGTCCCCGACAAACTGGTTTGGCTTTCCAAGATACTGCATCCCCATTAAATGCGGTATCTTAATCTCTGAATTTGTAAGGTGGAGGATACGATTCTGTGTGTGGATATAATAGTCATACCTGCACAGTGTCTCTTTCGTATCCTGAAAAATCTCCAAAAGTGTCCGCATTGTCGTATCCTTCCGTAAAAAGAAACTGCCTGAGCGGTTAGGCTCAGGCATTACATTTCTTTTTTGAATTGCAATTCTGGGAGCAGTCCTATGATAATTCCATAGGCAGAGACGACCTTTGTATTTCTATTG
>CATLBO010000244.1 GCA_949879025.1 uncultured Hungatella sp.
GGAGGTTCTCTCATGATGGAAGGAAAATATTTTTTTAATGGAAAAGATATTACTATGAATATGTGCATCCAGATTCGGGATGTGATTGACATTATTCAGGCAACAACCGGTTTGAATTTTCCAGACGCAACTTTGGCTTTTTATGAGTCCAAAACGTACAAGGCCCTTCTGAACACAGACAACACCCTATGGGCAGAATCTGCCGGTTATATCGCAGACCGATATTTTGAAGAATGTACAGAAACAAGCTGTGTTTAAAGAAATATTCCGAGCCGCTCATATTGGGCGGCTCTTTTCAGCAACATACAAAAAGTGGTTTTTACCTGCAAAACTCACGCGCATAGGAGCTTCTGGCTTTTTTGTTTGCAGAAGAGGAGATGCCCCTTCTTCATTTTGCAGGGTTTCTGCAGTGAATGGGAGAATGGACGCTTATGGTGTACATTCTCTTTTTTTGCCTGAACGCAAATAGAAGGGAGGACAATATACTATCCTTTCGGGTGACACCACAAGAAAAGGAGGTCCACATATGGATACAAGAATGGAAGAAATCGTAAACGCTATTGAACATAACAAACTGACTGCCTATGATTCGTTTCGTTTTCACTGTACACAATGCGGAAAATGCTGCATCAACCGGGAGGATATCCTGCTGACACCGTTGGATCTCTTCCGGATTGCAAACGAACTGAAGCTGTCCTTAAAAGAATTCATCGGCCAGTATTGCGAATTGTATATCGGGCCAGATTCGCACTTTCCGCTTATCCGGCTAAAACCCAGGGGTTCCATCAAACGGTGCCCTCTGCTAAAAAACCGCTAATGCTCCGTCCACAAAGCAAAACCTGCAATGTGCGCCATGTTTCCAATCGGACGTGTCATTGCGTTCCCGGAAAATGAAACTTCTTCTGATGCACCAGTGATTGAATACTTTTATATGAATCCAGGATGTGAGAACAATACCAGGACGCAGACTATACGTGAATGGTTTGATTCTTTTGGTATTCTGCTTGATGATAGATTCTTCATTGAATGGGCGACATTCCAGAAGAATTTTGTAACACTCATTGGGGAAGCAGAAAGATTCCTGGACGAAGCAGCTATGCGGCAAGTATGGCGTCCGATCTTTGGCATCCTCTATCTCTGTTATGATTTGGAAAAGGAATTTCTGCCACAGTTTCGGAATTCTAACGCTTGGGAGCCACCACTATATATAGTGGTCATACAAATATATTGCTTAAGATACAATACCTCTTTTAAGATGTGTTTATGAAAAGTACTCATACTTTTCAAATATATTTTAAAGTCTAGGAGGTACTTTTTATGCTGACATTATACACCGCAATCGGAAGCTTGAAAATCAAAAGGGATGAGATGGGAAATCCAGTCCCGGCAGTCATCAATAACAGGCAGGAATATGGATTATCCAAACATGAATTTGTACTGTGGAGCTGTCTTGCTTTCCAGCTCCTACAGATCTATGAACTGGAGAAGGCGTATAGCAAACGGCTTGCAGATTCCGGCCGCCCGGAAGGACTTTCCTTCTCCCATTACTTAAACCGCCTGCTTCTGCGGGGACTGATCGTAAAGGGTGACAGGCTGACCGGCGTGGACGCCCTGTACCGGCTCCTTGGAAAACTGCATATCCAGCCAGTCGCTGACCGTTTTCCGGTACGGCTCTTCACCTGCATCCAGCTCTGTCTGGAGGGGAAAATAAGGTTTCGTGATTTCGGGCGGTATCTGAAGAAAGAGAAATGCGATCGAATGGAAGAGACTGTCCTGGAACTTGCTAAAGCGACGGAACTTACCACCGCAGAACTACTCGCCTGTGTAGAGCAGGGGGCAAAAGCGAAAAAACCGAAGGAAGTATGGGATCTGCTTTATGAGGATACGGATGCAACCTACGAATCCCTGGCGGATGAGGCACAACTTCTCCACATCCAGTACCCGGTGCTGCAGGCAATCGGGAACCTGTACCTCAACAAACAGATTTCGTTCCAGCAGTTTTGAAAGGAGAACCATGCCAAAACCATTACTTACAAAGCTGATTGCCCAAGCGGCAGTTGGCTTTTTCTTCCTGTTGGTTGGATGTGTTTACGACATCCATTCCAAAGATTTTATTTTTATCATACTAAGCCTTTTTATAGGATTATGCAGTCTGATCCGTACCTGCAGTTTTTATCGTCTAATCCAAAATGAAGCTTATCAGGTTTTATCAGGAGTTTGC
>CATLBO010000245.1 GCA_949879025.1 uncultured Hungatella sp.
AGCTCTTCAAATTCATTTCTCCAGTATCTGAACTCCTTACCATTCCCCAAACCCATTCTGCCGTTTCCATTCCCTCCATCTGCTCTCATCCATACATTAGCGATGGGTACCATGGGAATCGTTTCCTCTACTCAATCCCTCTCCGTCTTTTTAGCCAGGCCATGATAATATCGCATGAACCGGCATACTTCCTCATAAGTCTCCTGAATCTGATTCCTGCGGTTCTCTGCATCCAAAATCTCCTTTGTCCTGAGAAACAGCTGCGCATTATGGTACATCACCGCCATGGCGTCTCTTGGGTCATTGTAGGCTCCCGGAAACTCTTTCAGGTAGTTTTCCATATAATTGGAATTGTGTCTCACGCATTCCTCAAGGCTGGCATACCCTTCCCTTTCCCTTCCGTTCAGCAGATCCCATACGCCAAACAGATAGGCATCCGCCCGCCATGGATCTTCCTTTTCCCCCAAATCCAGGTCCCACATTGCTCTGCCGGTACCTGGCGCTTTGGGGCCTTTTTCGGTGGCCTTCAGATAATCCCGGCGTTCCTTCGCAAAATAGGTCTCCAGGCTGTCTATCTTTTGCCACTCTGGCAGTACGCCGTCCGCCAGGAATATCAGGATATCATCAAATTTTCTGTTGATACGCTCCACCATAGCGGCGTCCACAGCTTCCGAGCCATACTGAATCACTCCCCAGTCTTTCTGCATCCTTTGGGAATTCTCCCCCTGGCAGACGTGGCCCGGCAAATCTAAAGTACCGTGCTGTATGGCATATATGGGGCAAAGATAACAGCTCATTGCCTCGTATCCGCCGCCCCTGAAATAGCCGATGAACTGGATGCGGGATACCAGTCCGTTCTTCTCCCGCACAAAGGTCTTGGGGCCTGCTTTTTTCATACCATATGCCTTTGCCACAGGGGCGATCTTTGCCTGCAGGTTTTCTTTCAGACGGAGCTTCAGTTCTTCACCGCACTCTTTCCACTGCTCTGTTGTCCTTGCTTTTTTGTAAGAAAACTCCTTTGCCGGTACCTGCCCGATCGGTGTCCCCAACAGGCTTTTCCACTCAAAAGCGACTGTGTTTATGGGATGATTCTGCAGATATGTCTCCCACTGCTGTCTGGCAGACGCGATATCCTTATAATAGCCTTCCATGGCTTTCTGTCTCTCACGGGCTTCCTCTTCCAGCCTTTTTTCTTCATAATAACCGGAAACTTTGACCGGACGTCCCTGGGCATGAAAATAGTAGGCTACGCCGCTTTGTGTTTTTGCCATCCAATAATAGTTGGCGTCCCATAAAGCAGGCATCATTCGCCCTCTGTCTCCCCGGTTGAGGACCTCTTCCAGCTTAAGCCTATTGCTGTTCCACCATGCTTCCCACTCTTCCGGTTCCATTTCCCCTGCTGCCACACGCAAAAAGATCTGTTTCATTTCATCCTGAAAGTTCATCTCCATACCTTCCATATTTGAATGTAAATCACTATATTTCTTACAGTATTTTAGGCTGATGAATAACGATATGTATTTGCTTCCCTGTTACTTTGTTCTCATAGGTATTCCGGAACAGTAAAGGATTCTCAATTATTTTTTCCTTATCATAAATAAAGAAATAAATATGCTCCGCACTGTAATGCACCATATCTGCTTCAATTTCTTCTGTCAGCTTTTTGAGTTTCATACTGTTTCTGGTGCATTTTACTTCAATGACATGTTCGGAGTCCAGGAAAATATCGGTACGCACCGTACCATAGCCGGTATCTTCACTGACTTCAGCCCTTGCCAGTGGATAGAGCGGTTTCAGATAGGCATAGAGCAAATGCTGAACATCATATTCATTCTGAATTTTCAGACTTGACAACTGTTCTTTCCGGATACCGCCACATCTGTGAGGCGGCCGTTCCAGAAGACTTTCCAGAAAAAGATAATAATTCTCAAGTACGATGAGCAGTTGGTCATCTGCGGGAGAACCGGTCATAATCTCTTCCAGATATTCGATAACCCGTTTCCTTGCGGCATCCAGATTGTCCCTGGTTTCTTTGTCTGAATATTCATTTACAAGATAATATGCCCGCTGCTCCAATTCCATCAGGCATTGCGGAGTGGTATCCAATGTTTTAAGAAAACTTCTCAACCCAGCCAGCAAAGAGGAAAATTCCTGACCGTCATTTACACTTTTCAACCGTGCAACGGCATCTTGTATACTCAATACAGTTATACT
>CATLBO010000246.1 GCA_949879025.1 uncultured Hungatella sp.
TACAAATTAAGTGTTAATTATCAGATTTCTCTTTTGAACATTCGTTTTAACTGTTATAAAAAAATGGAAGATTTGGAAAGGGCAATGCAGGTTAAACATGAGGCAGAGGTTCTTGTTTCCTCATTCACAAAAGCATCCTTACAGAGAACAGGGCATGAGCTGCTGAACGTTATGGATGCCAGCCTGGCCCTATGGCAGGGGGATCATGAGACATACCGCCGTATGGAGGAAGACCGCAGCGCCAGATATACAGCAAAGATTCAAAAGGTGGTTTCTGCCGTATGTCTTGCGGATGTTGATATTGCCTGCGGAGAACTAAAGACCGCCAGAATACATCTGGAATATGCAATCCGGGAGGGCGGGACTTTGTATGTGGTGGAAGATGCCCGGCGTATGCTGGTGGAACTGACGTAAAAGGAACGGTTGAAAGGAACAGGCTATGGGGAAGGGACAGTTAAAATCTAAAATAGAAGAGCAGCAGATCATTTACCAAGCTCTGAAAGCAGGAAATGATGACACAGTGCGCTATAAGGAATTTCATAACGGGGAATGGGGTACGGATGACGAAAATTATACAAACCGCCTGCGGCTGGCGTATTACCTTCTGTACTGCCATATCGAGGATGAAGAGACGGTTGCTTTCCTCTTTGGGGAGGAACTGAAAGACAGGGAGCGGAATTCATTTCAGGGGATTGGGAGTACGCTCCAAATACTGACTCACCTGATCAGAAAATACAATGGAGATGGAAAATATGCCGGTTTATTGGAGCAGGCAAAGAGCGCAAACTTTGATTGCGCCTGTGGCTATGACCCGGACGGACAGATGGAGGATGACTTTGGGGCAAACAGCCTGCTGGATTGTATCTATTTATGTCAGGAAATGGAATACAGGGATGTGATGGGAAGCCTGGTGGATGAGTGGAAAGAGAATACCACAGAATGGTTCGCTCCCAACCGTAGGGTATTGATCGACTTTAACACGTTTCTGGGAAGAGATGCAGAAAATGAAAGACTTTATCAAGAACAGCTGGCGGAGATCCTGTCAGCAGAAAGTAACAGTACAAGAGATATCATTTCCGGGTATAAAAATCTGATCCGGCATTATATACATACATGCGATTATGGAAAGGCGCTCTGTTTATGCGAAAAAGTAATCAAAACCACGGATTACGGACAGATCCGTACGATCCGGCTGTTTAAGGATATCCTGGAAGCCTGTTTTGAGGTTACGGCAAATCATACTAAGGGGGCAGCCAGCTTGTGGAAGTGGGCAAAGACGGAACTGCAGAAAGTCCCACAGTCGAGCTGGTACGGAAATTTATATACAAAGGGGATCGCAGCAGCAAAAGCCATGAACGATCCGTATGCAAAACAGTTAGAGCAGGAATATGAAAGCATTCTTGCAAATTTCAAGAGATAGAATACAGGGAGGCACTGTTATTTGTTGGAGGAAAACGCAAAATGATAGATAAATTTTTAGACTGTATGAAAAATCGGGGCTGGACAGTAGAGTTGAATAAAGAACAGAAATTCTGCCTGCCTGAGCCAATGAAAAGCAGGTATACCGGCTACCCAGAAAGCTGGGTGGAATTTGTTTCCACTGTAAAAAGTATGATACGAGGAGATGAGGAGGCCTGGTTTTTATGCTCAGAAGATTATGATGTGCAGGGGGACAAGGCATGGCAATGGAATGAATGGGAACTGCTCAGCCTGGAGGCCGCAGGAAATGACGCAGCATGGAAGGATGAGATCAGAAAATTCTGGGACGGGCATCTACCTGTCTTCTTATCTCTGGAAAGCGGTTATGCTTATTATGCAATCTCCATAAAAGAAGGCAGTATTGTTTATGGCAGTGAACCGGAATTCGAGGATTGCAAGATAGTTGCTGATTCTTATGAGGATTTTATGAAAAAGATAATCCGTGGCGAACTCCAGCTATAAAAATATGCCTTTCCATAAAAAGAAATTTGAGAAGAAAAATAATGACAGTAAAGGAAATTAGGAGGATATTTTAGCATGAAGCAGTATGGAATCGATCCAAGGCTTGTGATCTGGATACAGAGAAATACAGGGCATGACCTGCAGACGTTCAGCGATCTTGCTAAAATTAAATGCCTGGACAGCAGAAAGAGAAACTTTTCTG
>CATLBO010000247.1 GCA_949879025.1 uncultured Hungatella sp.
TGCGGAAAATGGGGACGAACTGTATCAGGACACTATGCTCAAGCTGCTGGAGAAAAAGAAAAGACTGGACTCTGTGCAGAATACAAAGAGTTACGCTTTATCCACTTCAATTTATCTTTGGAAAAACAGAAAGAAAAAATATGCAAACCGGATGAGACTGGTTCCGATTGACAGTATGGACGAGATGTCTGATGAGGGATATGAGTTTTCTGACCATGATAACGAAGCATCCCCGGAACATATTGTACTGAAGCAAAATGAGGCAGACATGGTTCAGGGATTCGTTAAAGCCCTGCCGGAGAAGTACAGAATACCAATCTATCTGTATTATTCGGCAGATATGCAGATCAATGAGATATCTAAGATCCTTGGACTGCCGGAGGGAACCGTCAAAAGCCGGATGCGGAAAGCAAAAAAACAGTTAAAGGAAAAATTGGAGGCGATAGGATATGACAGATGAAAAATTGGATCAAATCTTAAAGCAGGCCCTTGCTCCTGAAATAAGCGACAGAGAAATTCGGATACAGAAAAGGAGGAAGGATAAAATGAATAAATTTGGCAAAATAGGAAAAGCTGCGGCTGCGGCAGTGGCGGCTGCGGTTATCGGAACCCTTGGACTGGGATACTTTAATCCGGTGCTTGCGGCAAAGATTCCATTGATTGGAAAGATTTTTGAGAAGGTTGCGGATGACGCCACCTATTCCGGAGACTATACGGATAAGAAAACCGTCCTGACAAATGAGGATTCTGCGGGGAATCTGGATACCCCGGACTATACCGTATCTGATCAGGGAATCACACTGACCGCATCAGAAGCCTACTGTGACGGATATTCCATATTCCTTACGGTAAATATTGAATCGGAAGATGCGGATTTTACACATATTCCGCAACACTATACGGGCATGCATGCGGCAGATAACCGCACAGCCGCAGGATTTTATATAAACGGGACATGGAGCGTGGACGGAAGTTCGCCCGAATGGCTCGAAAATACCTTTGACGGAGAGGTGATCGACAGCCATACATTTGCAGGCATGCTGAAGATAAACCTCGCAAAGAAACATACCGGCAGCGGCGAACTGAACCTGAATGTAAACGGCCTTGGCTATGATGACGACAGGATGCTTAATGGAGAGGAAATATCGGCGTCTCACTGGACGGATGGCGGCTGGAATATGGTTATTCCGTTTGAGGTGAACGCAGCAGACGTAAAAACAATTGAAGTGGGTGAGAAAAAGGGGAATATTACGCTGGAAGACGTAGTGGTATCTCCGTATCAGGTAATTGTCCATGCGGCGACACCGGGAGAGCAGAGAGAACTGACAGACGACCGGAGGGAAAAACTGCTTTCAAAAGACCCCGATATGACGGATGCAGAGATGTTCGAACTTCTTGGGTGGTCTTATGAACCCTGCTATACCATTTGTTTTAATCAGGATGGGGAACTGCTTTACGCAGATAGGGAAATGGCAGGCAGAGCCGGATTTGCCGTTCAGGATAAAGAGATCAAAACATTGTATGTCTACATTTTTGACAATCCCAACGACTGGTCTTTGATGGAGCAGGAAGGAAGGAACAGCAGCGCTGCGGACAGGGCCGTCATTTCAAAGGAAATTCACGTAACGGATTAGCATTAAAGCGGTTGGTTACGAACTTATCCTTTTAGCCAGACAGAATCCGTGTTATACTTTATAAAAGATGTTGGAGGCAAAAGGTATTTTGGCTCCGGATGCCTGGGAATGGAGGGTGCGTTCAGTGAACGGGAGAATTTATGAATATGAATCCCTGCTCTATGAAGCGGGAAAGACAGGCGGCGCATATGTCATCTTTCCCTATGATATCAGGAAAGAGTTTGGCCGGGGAAGGGTAAAAGTACATGCCACGTTTGACGGGGCGCCGTATGAGGGCCGTGTTGTAAATATGGGAATAAAGAATGCTGCCGGGAGCGTGTGTTATATAATAGGCGTGCGTAAAGAAATCCGTTCCCGCATAGGAAAGCGGCCGGGGGA
>CATLBO010000248.1 GCA_949879025.1 uncultured Hungatella sp.
GGACGGAAGGACTTTTTCTCGTAAGCTTCAGTGCATAGACAATATTCCCCCAAAAAGCTTTCAGCTTCTCTTTCATCTGCATCACACCCTCCCATCTACATATCCCGATACCTGCATTCCATATAATTCAGCATAAAAAGGACAGGTTTCCATAAGCTCCCTGTGATTACCGATGCCTTCTACCCTTCCCTCCCGCAGCATAATTATCTTGTCACAGAATTTTGTGCTGGCCAATCTATGAGAGATGAAGACTGCTGTTTTCCCAGCCGTCATTTCGGCAAAGGACTGATAAATTTGATCCTCGACACAAGCATCCAATGCTGCCGTCGGCTCGTCTAAAACTACAATGGGCGAATCTTTGAACAGCGCCCGAGAAATGGCCAGCTTTTGCGCTTCTCCCCCCGACAATTCCACCGCATCCTCATACAGCCGTTTTACCAGATGTGTTTTTTCCCTGCCAGGAAGCGAGGCAATTTTCTCAGCCAATCCGGCCTTACGCAGCGCCTCTGTCACTTTTCACCATCAGAAACAGCCTCCGGCCGCATGGATACATTCTCTGCAATCATAAACCCATATGCCACTACCTCCTGAAATACAACACTGAGTAATTGACGATAAACCGTCCAACTGTATTCCAGGTAATTAACACCATCCACATAAATCTCACCTGATGTCGGCACATACAGTCTGCAAAGCAGCTTTACCACTGTAGATTTCCCCGCACCGTTCTCTCCCACCAATGAAATTCTTTCCCCTGGTTCTATGGTAAAAGTAAGATTGTGAAGCACTTCTTTTTCAGTATTGGGATAGCAGAAGGATACCTCCCGAAATTCTATTTTAACGGAACTATGCTTCCACTCCCTGGACAAATCTGCCGCTGTCTCTACATTCTCCTGCTGGTTACTGGCCGAAGCCTCATCTGTATCCAGCCTTTCCTGAAGCTCCTTAAGCAACACCTCATCTATCTCCATATTTTCTTGCCCATCATCAATCAGACTCCTATAGTCATTCATGGCCAGGTTAAATTCCTGCAGTTTAAGAACATTCTGTATCATTCTGTTAATCCGCCCTGTGGCGGCATTAATGACAGAAAACTGCAGACTGAAATCTGCCAGAGTTAATAGTCCTCGAAGTACCTGCCAAATCAACATTCCATAAATTGCTGCATCACAGATAAGCTTTAGCAGATTACTTTTCACTGACAGTTTCAAGCGAATACGAAGATTTTCCTCTTTCAATTCTTTTTTTGCCAGAAATGCCTTTTCTGTCCGAAATTGAAACCAGGGAAACATGGCATACAACCTCATGTCCTTTGCATGAGAATCTTCCGTCATTCCACGGTTCAGCCAGTCAAGCTCTCTGTCATACCTGCCCATCTGCACCGTATTGGCATAGCCTGCCCGATTGGCTTTCCCAGTCAAATAATAGTTGACGGCAACCGTAACTGCCACCAACGCAAATAAAAAATAATTAATGTACAAAGACATGGCAAGATAAGCTAAAAACGCAATCACTTCATCTGCCAGCTCAAAGCTGTAGAGAAAAGTTCCTGAAAATCCTCCGTAGGGAGTGCTGATGGTGGAATTGGCATTTTGATACCGATTCTGTTCCGCAGGATTCTCAAATCTTTCATACTTCATATTGAGCATCTTTTCATCCAGCCCCTGCGCAATTTTTGTCCTCAGCCTTGACATTCTGGGCCAGTAAAGCTGATTCATCAGCCTTGCGGCAATATTTGTCAACAACATCCCACTGACAAAGAAAACTACGATACGAATCACCTTTTCCGCAGAAGCGCCTTGCTCCAATGCCTCTATCAGCTTTGGCAGGAAAAAAATCCCTATCAGATCAAATGCCAGGTTCATCAGAACATGAACACCATAAATAAACAGAATCAACGGGTCTCTTATAAGCACCTGCCTCATAGTAAACAAAACTGTATTGGCAGCGCTGTATTTCGGCTTTGTATCTTTCGTTCCAATTTTCTCTCTC
>CATLBO010000249.1 GCA_949879025.1 uncultured Hungatella sp.
GGCAACGGGCCGGGCGGGGATGTTATTATGTACATTTTACTTAAGGGACCGGGTCAAGATGATCCCGGCGTGAAATGGAAAGGCGGACAGCCGCCTGTATGAAGAAATGGAGGAAATGAGATGGGGTTATTTACATTAGAAGATACGATTGCGATCCCATTGCTGCAGCAGATGGAGTCCCTTATTGTAAGAGGGGCCGATGAGAAAAAATTTGACACGCAGACAGGGTGGAAAAGCCTGTTCGGAGCAGGGAACTTAGAGATTTCTATGGAAGAGCAGTATGGTTTAAATTATCCGGGCGAAGTTCTGGAACGGTACGAAGAACGCTGCGGAGGCGGTATCGAGCAGGAAAGAGCGCTTGGACTGGCTTTGGCAGAGAAGAAGATGCTTTTAGAGGAATCTATGTTTGTCGGGGCACAGTATCCGAACTTTATCCGGAAAATAAAAAGTCATGCAGGGCAGGATTTTTACCTGACTTGCGTTATGTACCTGCTTTCAGAGAAAGTGGAAGAACAGGGGAAATGTGTGGACATCAGGCAGGTTTCTCCATTTGTAAAATGAATGATTCGGTTTTTTGCGTCTATTTCTTTTATGTTCTTTTTGTTTACCAGAAATGACTGATGACAGCGTACAAAATCACCGCTTAATACGCTTGCCAGTTCTTTTATGGTGCCGGGAAATTCAATTTGTCGGTCTTTTGCATGGAGAATAACTTTATGGATATTGCTGGAAGTTTCAAAAAATAAAATATCCTCATAATCTATGCTGATTTTTCGTCCTAGAATCAAATCTATAATCATGAAACGTGACGGTTTCAGTCACTCCAATTTCTGCGGACTGTCCAGCATGAATGGGCAGTCAATGGGCAAGGAAAGACCTTACCCTCTGTCTGCCGTTCAATGGAAAAATCCTTACTTAGTTTGGATTCTGATTATGAGTAGAGCTGTTTGCATAAGGGAACACCGGGGGCTGCAGTTTAAATTGGAAAGTCTCTCTGTCCACGATGCCGAGAGTGCTGTCGCTGTCGTACAGCTTCAGCAGGAACTCCGCCATCTGCCGGCTTGAGTGGTAAGTGCCAAACGCTTTGTCATAATCGTAGGCATCCACGTTGTTGGCCTTTTTCCCGAACTCCGTTTTTGTTGCCGCAGGAGCCAGAACTTTGGCCCGCATTTTTGCTCCTGTTTCAATCAGCTCCCAAGCCAGCCCTTCAGTAAACGTACTGACATAGAATTTTGTCGCACAATAGGTAACAGCAGCAGGGACAATCGTATATCCTCCTGCCGAAGATATATTGATAAGCTGTGTTCCGGGAACGTCCTTATAGTCACGAACGAACAGCGAAGACAAGATAGTGAGAGCCTCAACATTCAGCCGGAGCATGGTGTCAATCTTTCCCAAGTCCTGTTGTGCCACGCTGTCGTAGTTTCCAAAGCCTGCGTTGTTGACCCAGGTTTCCAGTTGGAAGTTCTTTAAATCGGAATAAAACTGATATACATTCTCCCGCACAGACAGGTCAACCGTCCTGATTACGACATCCAGTGTGGGGTGCTGCTCTTTGACTTCACGCTTTAAGGCTTCAAGATTTTCTGTGCGGCGGGCGGCGACAATCAGGTTCCTCCCCCGATTCGCAAAGGCTTTTGCGGTTTCCCTCCCGATCCCGGAACTGGCCCCGGTAACAACAGTGTATTTTTTTGTTGGCTTCATTTGCAATTCCTCCATTCATCAAGTATAATAAGAGCATACAATGTAGAGTAAACTCTACGTCAAGAGGATGGAGGGAGTTTTTTGGACTATTCCATTGGAGAATTTTCAAAGGCCACGGGGCTGGGGATACATACCCTGCGCTACTATGAGCATGAAAACCTGATTATCCCGTTACGGAACTCCAGCAACCGCCGCCGCTATTCGGAAAAAGATATTGCATGGATTG
>CATLBO010000250.1 GCA_949879025.1 uncultured Hungatella sp.
CCCTAAGGATATGGCATCCTTTGTTTATGGAATCCGCGATGAGGTAATTGCTCTGGGACTGGATCTCATAAAAGAGACCTTAGAAGACTGCAGCCAGATGCTTCGTGACAGTGCGAAAAGGAAACAGTCCTGGGAAGTGGTAAGAACCGATGAGAAAAAGCTGACAACATGTCTTGGGACCGTTTGTTTTGAAAAGACCTTGTTCCGGAATAAACAGACCAGAGAAAGCGCTTATCTGCTGGACCGGATCCTGGGGATAGAAAGCCATGAACGGCTGACAGAAGACGCGGAAGCGAAACTGCTGGAGGAGGCGGTTCAGACCTCATACCGGAAAGCAGGGGAAGAAACAAGCCTGACAGACCAGGTGAGCAAACAGACCGTCAAAAATAAACTGCATAAACTGACATTCCCGCAGCAGAAGGAAACGAAGCCAGAGAAAAAGGCAGTTGAGTATCTGTATATTGACGCAGATGAAGATCATGTATCCCTGCAGTTCAAAGAGAAGAAGGGGGATCTGGAGATTGGGGAGAACCACAGGAAGAATAACTGTGTTCTGGCGAAGCTGGTGTATGTGTATGAGGGGATTGAGCCGGAAGCCCCAAGAAGTAAAAGGAATAAGCTGGTCAATCCCCGTTATTTCAGCGGAGTCTATGACGGAGCAGATAATGCAAAGCTGTGGGACGAGGTGTATGCATATCTGGACAGCCATTATGATCTGGAAAAAGTGAAGAAGATTTATCTGAATGCAGATGGAGGGAGCTGGATCCAGAGTGGGAAAAAGAGGATTGCGGGGATTACCAACGTATTGGATGAATTCCATCTGCAAAAGTATCTGCTGAAAATGACAGGGCACATGAAAGACAGCGTGGATGATGCCGGAAAAGAGCTTCGTGATGCGGTCAAAAGCGGAACCAAGGCGGATTTCCAGGAGGTCGTTGAGCGACTGAAAGCCTGTGCAGAAATAGAATCCACAGAAAAGCGGATTGATGAGAGCGCCTCCTACATCCTTTCGAACTGGACAGCGGCAAAAATCCGTTTAGAGAACCGAAAGACAGTAAAGGGATGCAGCGCAGAAGGACATGTGAGTCACGTCCTGTCCACGCGTATGAGTTCCCGCCCGATGGGATGGAGCCGGACAGGGGTAGATAAAATGGCGCATTTACGAGCCTATTATTGGAACGGCGGGGATATGCTGGAACTGGTCAGAGGGCAAGGGCGGGAGCATTCTGTAGCAGCCGGTGCAGAAAATGAAGCGCTGAGCTGCGAGAGTATGCTGAGATGGGAGAGGCAGCGTCATAATAAGCTTGGGAAATATATAGAGAGCATAAGCCGCAGTGTCAGTACAGAAGTGAAAAAGTATGCATGGTTTAATGCGCATATCTGGGGATTATAAAAGCAAAGGACTTGCAAGGAGAAAGCAAAGGAAGTATAGTATAAAAAGACGTTGAACTGATATATCTGATACACATCTGGCAGTTTCTGCCACTATAATTCCTACAGTAAATTTACGCCGCCAGCCATGAGCGGGGTGCTTGTGGCTTTGTTGTTTTTGGGGTATAATATATTGCAGTGGAAAAGAGTGGCATTTATATATTTGATATAGGTAAAAGTATAGATGAGGTTTGATTTGGAATGAAAAGGGTTAAGGAATATGCGTATGGATTTGATATAAATGAAGAACTGACAATATATAGTAGGATAGGGGAGGAAAAATCACCATATCAAAATTACTGTGAATGGCATGGTTATGTTTGTGAGAAATATGGAGGCGGTAAGTATGCAGAGTCTACATTGAAAAATTTTGTGCATTATTTGAAACGTG
>CATLBO010000251.1 GCA_949879025.1 uncultured Hungatella sp.
AACAGATGGTTTCCTAATTCAAAAAGCATATGTGCAAGGAAAAAGCTCATTTCACCCATAGCCATAAAGGTAACGATAAGAAATAAGGCCATCTTTCCTAACGCCCTATAAAAAGCCAATGCCGTCACCGATATGATGCACAGGATCACTGCCAGCCTTACAAAAACCCAAAAACTCGTGTAGCCCTTTGGCAGGAAGAATCCAGCCCCCAGCCGCAGCGCCCCATACAATGCTGTGACTGCCAGCACACTGATCCGCCGGTTCCGTATCCTTCCTTCCAGAAAACTCCCAAAGAAATACTGCAGGCAGTATCCCTGGAACATGGCAGAAAACACTTCCAGCAGGCCGCTCACCACTTCATACACAGGACACCCCTCCATTCTGCAAATACCACATATACGCCTTTACAAACTCATTGTGCTTTTTCCTTGTCAGATAGACCTTCTCACCGCTGGAAAGGAAGATGCTGTCAGCATCATACCTCGCTATGTGAGCCATGTTTACCAGGTATCCCCTGTGGCAGCGGTAAAATCCATCACCAAGCTGCCCTTCCAGTTCATCCATCGTGGCATAGGACTCTATGACTTCCTCCATGTCCGTGGTATGGACCTCCACCTTCTTCCCCCTGCTCTCAATATACAGGATGCCATTCAGGTTAAGCGTATACCCCTGGTTCTTCGCCCGTATGAATATCTGTTTTTCCCTCTGCCCCTTCCTTTTCCCGGCTTCGTCCGTTGCCTTGCCAAGCACTTCCATGAATTTCTGTTCCTCAATCGGCTTTAGCAGGTAGTGAAACGCCGACACGTCAAAAGCCTCAAACACATATTCCCTGATTCCCGTAATGAAGATGACCACCGCATCCACGCCGGACTGCCGGAAGTTTCTCGCCGCCTCAATGCCGCCCATACCATCCATCTGTATGTCAAGAAAGATAATG
Source organism: uncultured Hungatella sp. (assembly GCA_949879025.1). Lineage (GTDB taxonomy): Bacteria > Bacillota > Clostridia > Lachnospirales > Lachnospiraceae > UBA3402. The sequence goes on from CATLBO010000251.1 coordinate 938, forward strand.
TCAAAACCGGTTCCTGCCGCAAGCAGTCCTTCCCCCGTTGCAAAACCGCTTATATAAAAATCGGGATTCCGTTTTTTTATGAATCCGCCAATCTGCTCCCTGATGGCTTCCTCATCATCGACCACTGCTATATTCAAAATTCATCACCTCGGATTTCCGTTTCTGCCGTCACTTAATTTATCGGCAGATTTTCTGTTATTTTGGGATGCAGGGAACGAAAGGCATATAAAATGGAGCGAAAGGCATAAATGCAATGAAAAAATCCCAAAATAAGTCTAAAGTTTTTCGCCATTCGTCCGATATAGTGGAAACGCAAACCGCCGTGTAAGCATATTACCTCTAACCTCCCCGCTTTCCAAGTAATTTCCGTTATCAGGCCGCCCGGCCTGCCTGGGAAAAGGCAGACCGCCACATATGGCGGATGAAGTCCATAGTGCGGCGGTCTGCGCTTTACCGATTCTCTCCCTGAAATCTCAGTGATATTGTCAGCTTTCCATCTGTATAAACAGCCTCTATCTTTCCATCAATGCGCTCAGTGAGCGTCCTTGCGATAGAAAGCCCTAGCCCGGTTGAATTCCGTCCTGTCTCTACGGTATAAAAACGGTCAAACAAACGCTCCACCATGACAGGGGTCAGGTTCTTTGCAGAATTAGTGAAGTGTATCGTCCCGTCTGCATCAAGCCCCACCCACAAGTCACCGTCACTATATTTCAGGACATTGCTCAATATATTGCTGACAATCCTGTCAAAAGCAGGACGGTCTATTCGGCAGCGAACCGGAACCTCCGTGATCTCAATCA
>CATLBO010000252.1 GCA_949879025.1 uncultured Hungatella sp.
AATCTGCAAAACTGGCCTGGTATATTGTAATAGATGTATATAAATGATAAGATAATACATCTTGCAGAGCCTGGAATGAAAACAAGAAAAGCTGGAGGCCAATATGAGCGATATACTAAAGACAGAAAGACTGACAAAGACCTATGGGAAATGCATAGCCGTAAATCAGGTGAGCGTAACAGTGCGCCGGGGAGACATATACGGGCTGATTGGGAAGAACGGCGCAGGAAAAACTACTTTCATGCGTATGGTACTGGGGCTTGCCTCACCGGATAGCGGACGGATGGAGCTCTTCGGAAAAGCAGATTTGGAGCAGCAGAGAAAGCATATCGGAAGCCTGATTGAAGAGCCGGGCGGTTATCCCGGTATAAGCGCAAGGGATAATTTGGAAATCATCCGGAGGAATCTGGGCATTGCAGATAAGGCAGTCACAGATCGTATGCTGGAACTTGCAGGGCTTGAATCGGCCGGGAAGAAAAAGGTAAAGAATTTTTCCAGGGGAATGAGACAGCGTCTTGGATTAGCCATTGCCCTGATAAGAAGGCCCAATTTCTTGATTTTGGACGAGCCAATAAATGGATTGGATCCGTCTGGTATCAGGGAAATCCGGGATTTATTATTAAAACTGAATCGGGAGGAACATGTGACAGTATTGATTTCAAGCCATATTTTAGGGGAACTGTCAAAGATTGCGACAAGGTATGGTATCTTACGGGACGGCGTACTGATTGAAGAGATTGGCGCCGAGCAGCTGGATGTAACATGCAGGCGGTATCTGAAGCTTACAGTGGATGACGCACAGAGGGCAGCGGCGGTTCTGACGGAAAAACTGGGTATCTCAAGTACGGTTGCGGATGCACATACCATATGTGTTTTTGAAAAGTTGGACACGACCGAAGAAATCAACTATGCAGTCGCGGCAAATGGAATTGCCTTGAAAGAGAGCCGTTTTGCCGGAGAGGATTTGGAAAGCTATTTTATGGAGAGGATGGGCGAGAGCCCCCTGCCGGGAGGTGGTTTCCATGCGTAATCTTTTGTTTGGCGAGTGGTATAGATGGAAGAAGAATAAAGCATTTTGGATATGCCTGTTATCTGCGGCAGGCATGATACTTCTTGTCTATTTGACCATGACGGCAGCAGGCCAGGCAATGGGGGCCGGCGGGGATGTTTTGCAGGAGACCGGCATTTCCGGTATGGCAGCACAGTTTGCTGGCGGAGGGCTTGTAACGATGTTTGGGATGATATTCCTTTGCATATGGATGGTAAGCGATTATACGCATGGAGCAATGAAAAATGTAGTCGGCAAAGGCTATTCCAGAATGCAGGTATTTCTGGCAAAGCATTTGTTTGGAATGGCGGTTACCCTAATCATGAATCTGATTATATTCTTTGTGATATTGATAACCGGATTAGTCCTCATCGGAACACCGGACGGGAACAGGTTATTTTTTCAGAATCTAATGATCTATTTCAGTCTCCAGCTGCTTTTTGGAGCTGCTGTCAGCAGTATTGTCATCGCCATTTGTGAGTGGAGCCGGAATATGGCAGCCGGGATTGGGATTACGATGGCAGTGATCATATTTTC
>CATLBO010000253.1 GCA_949879025.1 uncultured Hungatella sp.
GGAGCCGGACATGAACCTGGCTGCTACTATCCTGCTTTTAAAGGATCAGGTTCCCAAAAGAAGCAAGGAAAGCGTCCGGGAATTTATGAAGAAGATTGTGGAAGAGATTAACAGGCTGTTGGAGAGCGACATCAGGAGGGCAGTGACAGCTGCCGTGAACAGGCGGCAGCATTCGCCGGTTCCTTCTGCATCGGCACTGGATTTTCAGACTACCATACGCAGAGGGATTAAAAACTATAGGCCAGAGTTAAAAAAGATTATTCCAGAGCATTATTATTTCTTTGACCGAACCTCTGTTACGGCTGCCAGCAAATACACCATTATTCTGGATGTGGATCAAAGCGGCTCTATGGGTGAGTCCGTGATTTATTCCTCTATTATGAGCTGCATACTGGCCAGCATGACAGCAGTGAAAACCAGGATCGTGGCTTTTGACACACAGGTGGTTGATCTGACGGACAAATGCCAGGACCCAGTTGATCTGCTGTTTGGATTTCAGCTGGGAGGCGGTACGGATATTAATAAGTCAGTGGCTTATTGCAGCCAGTTTATAGAGAATCCCAAGAAGACGCTGTTTTTTTTGATCAGCGATCTGATGGAGGGAGGAAACAGGGGGGCATTATTAAGAAGGCTGTCACAGTTTAAAGATGACGGGGTGACTGTAGTATGCCTCTTGGCCATTGCTGACGGGGGAAAGCCTTATTATGACGCTCAGATGTCTGCAAAAATTGCAGGCATGGGGATACCATGTTTTGCCTGCAGCCCTGAGAAACTGCCGGAACTTTTGGAAAGGTCTTTGAAGGGACAGGATCTTTCGGCAATGGCAGAGGAGAAGTGACTGGAAAGTATGCGTTGCATATGAAAATATACCTTATTCAGCTACAAAAGAATTGTGGGAGTATACCATGAGAGAAGGGGGCATAATTATGGAATGGGAAGACGGAAAGCTCAGATGCAGGTGGGCGAATCCCAGGAATATGCGGTATGTCCATTATCATGACAAGGAATGGGGAGTTCCTGTCTATGATGACGGTAAATTGTTTGAGATGCTGGTGCTGGAATCTTTCCAGGCCGGATTGACTTGGGAGTGCGTACTGAACAAGAGGGATTATTTCCGGAAAGCATTTGACAATTTTGACCTGGAGAAAGTCTGCGGGTATGATGAAGCCCGCATGGCAGAGTTACGGGAAAATCCTGATATTATCCGCAATAAGCTGAAAATACAGGCGGCTGTAACGAATGCAAAGGTAATTCGGGAAATTCAGAAAGAGTATGGCAGCTTTTCTGACTATATCTGGCATTGGACAGAAGGAAAGACAGTATATGAAACAGGAATGTCTTGCTCCCCCCTTTGAGATACTCTGTCTAAGGATATTAAAATGCGGGGTATGAATTTTGTGGGGACTACCATTATATATTCATATCTTCTGGCAGTGGGAGTGATCTATTCCCATGAAGAGGGATGCTTTCTGGAACATGGAGCAACAGGGAAACATGAGTAAAGGAAATTTAAAGCTGAAAACTTTGGAATCTGGTTTTTCCGTGTGCAAGGTGG
>CATLBO010000254.1 GCA_949879025.1 uncultured Hungatella sp.
AGTTTGAGCGTTTCCGGCAGTCATGGAGCCGCTATCCGGGTGCTGTAGATGTATGGGTGAGGAACTGGAAATATGTGGAACAGCTGTTCAATTATGGGAGCGCAGTAAGGAAGGTCCTCTATACGACTTATACCGATAAAAAAACTATGCCGACATTTTGTTGAATCCAGTCATTCATGGTAATCTACATAAAAATGTCGGCATAGTTTTTGCATCTGAGGAGAATATCCTTCATTATAGAAAGAAAAGGAGGTTCCTAAAGATGAAGGATAATGAAAGGGGATTAAATGGATTAATCGGAGAAGTGTTGGCGCAGATGCGGGAACGGAAGTACGGGCAAAAAATTTACAGACATTACCAGTATAGCTTTTTGCTTCTTAAATCTATAGCTGTGGATTTGGGAAAATACGGTCTGTCTGAAGACCTTGTGGAAGCTTTCCTGGATTCTCCTGTGAATTGTGGAGAAAGATGGGCAGAAAAGGAACGCACACACCGGAAACGCTGTATCAAGATGGTACAGTCCCTTGCAGAAAGCGGCATGATTGACTGGGGCAGGCAAAAACCGGAAAGTATCTGTGGCCTTCTCCATGTTGAAGTATTCCGCATGGAACTGGAAAACTTTCTGAAACAGATGGAAGAGGACGGCCTCAGCCCGAATACCACTGGCGGATATAAGCGCATTGTTACATACTTCCTGCTTTTCTGTCAGGAAAGCGGCTATGGATCTCTGACCGATCTCAGGACTAACGATGTAAGCCGGTTTATTGCCTCGCTCTATCATGATGGGAAATACCGTCCGACGACAATCGGCAGTGCATTATCCGGATTGCGGAAGTTCCTTTCAGGGAACACGCATACAGAAAGGTTTTTATTGGAAATCCCCTCACATCTTCCACGTGAAGTAAAAATCATCGAAGTCTACAGCAAAGAAGAACTGGAAGCTATTGAAGGCCTGCTCGTATCCAGACGGATGACCATGAGGGACACAGCGGTCTGCAGGCTCCTCTTGGAAACGGGACTGCGCGCAACGGATGTCTGTTCCCTGAAGCTTAAAGATATTGATTGGGAAATGGATGCCATTTACATCTGCCAGGACAAGACCAAAAAGCCGCTGGCCATTCCACTGAGGGCATCTTATGGAAATGCAATCGCCGACTATATCTTGAATGAACGCCCAGAGAGCAAAGATGTACATGTATTCCTTAAGAACACAGCGCCATTTGGGAAGCTGGGGGCAGGAGCTGTACGGCCCATCCTGCAAAAAATGGAACAGCTGGCCGGTGTCCAAAAAGAAGGGAGGATGTCCGGAAGCCGGATGACGAGGCGCCACACTGCTTCGTCCATGCTCCGGTCAGGTGTTTCCATGCCCGATATTTCAGCGGTACTCGGACACAGGGACCCTAACATTGTCTCGGTGTATCTTTCGACAGATGCCGCCTCCCTTGCTGCCTGTACATTGCCGCTTCCTATCGCCTGGAAAGGAGGGGATGCAGATGCTTAATGGCTCTTTATCTGCTTTGGCAGACCAGTTTATTGCATATAAAAGGCAG
>CATLBO010000255.1 GCA_949879025.1 uncultured Hungatella sp.
AATTTTCTTGCGGCGTTAATATCAGCCACAGATATAAGCATACATACGTGTTTCATGCAAAGGCTCCTTTCAAACTGTGGTTTCCCATTTTCATAAAAGTTAATTGATTATTTATTCAAATCCAACCGAATTGTCACTGGCCATCACGGTTGAACATTTATTATACCATAGACCAGCCTGCATCTCTACTTTTTCCTACCCTGTTTTGTCCAAGATTCGTCCTGTTTTTGTCCATGCTAATCCCTATCGTTATTCCTGCTATTTTTCAGAATTAGTATGCAAAATGGATTCACAAGGATTATCATCGTATGCCCGACAACACAGAGAGCAAACTTGAAATGCGTTCTGTACAGTCTGCTTCTCGCGTCTCCTGTTTTCTCCAGTCATTGGAAAGCGGGAAATATACCTTATCATTCACTGATTTCCCCATATCCCACTTACCATTTTCTTTTTTCAGCCCGTTTAACCAATCCGCAACAAACTGAAGCTTATCTGCCGCATATCTGTATTTGGATAAAAGCTCAACAGCCGCAAGATAGCGGCTGGCCTGCCTGCTTTCAAAATCCTTGGGCAAGAACAGGATTCTCTCGCTATATATGTAATAGATTCCATCCTCTTTGTCTAAAACATAGTTCATCAGAGCTTCCTCAGTTCTTCTGTCCAGGCAATTTATCAAAAGGGATATTGGGTAAAAACACGTAAAATCAATAAGCCTTCCGCCCATTGGCTTAACTCCAAAAATATCCTGATAGGCAGAAATATACTCTTTATGGTGATATACACCACCTTGGAATGCAGAGGAAATCACTGCTGCCCATTGGCCGGCTACTTTATTGGCTGCCGGATACCCATCCGAAAATCTTCTGATCCATACGGCAAGCATAAGGGAAACAAAGATCTCCCAGTCCAAAAGCTTTTCCCTGCGATCCGGGATCTCTGCCCTTCCAACAAGACAGTTATTCATATAGGAACACGCTTTCTGGATACATGTATCTTCTATTGTATAGCCCAGACGTTCCAGCCGCCGAAGCGCCTGCTCCGTTGTAATCGGCCTCCTGGAAGAGCCAGAGGGCGTATGGAAGAAACCCCATTTGCCGTCTTTTTCCTGCATGGAAATAATCTGTTCTGCCCACCTCGTATCTTTATGCATGAAATCTCTCCTCTCCAAGCTGCCTGTTGCCTCCATGCTCAGACTGTCTTTATCCAATATCGGTTTTACGGAAATGTGCAGCGCCTAATGCCAGCGGCAACAATATCCAGATAACTGACATCGCAATTCCACGGAATAAAAACTCCAGTGGAAATGCTTCTGTTGGACAATCTGCCATAAGGTTCAATATCCAGTATCTGCTGATTGATATATTCAACCGCAGCACAGAAAACAGTAAATCCAGTCCCTGTACCAGTAAAGGAGAAAATATGATCACTGCCATCGTAATCCCAATCCCGGCTGCCATATTCCGGCTCCACTCACAAATGGCGATGACAATACTGCTGACAGCAGCTCCAAAAAGCAGCTGGAGACTGAAATAGATCATTA